>JBIKQE010000125.1:0-6534 GCA_044349815.1 Chitinophagaceae bacterium
CTATCCATGTATAACCCATTTTATTTTGGCTACTTGCACAATAAGGTAGCAAAGCGAGGATAAAAAATAAGAATCTCATGTTATTTCTTTTGAATTAAGAGTTTTCCTTTTGTATGGGTTTCTTTTCGGTTATTGAATGTAAATTATTAAGCATGAATAGTTCAATAAGTAAATATAAAGCATAAATATACGTTGTTTTAAAATCAAAAAGAGAATTAAAAATACAGCCTTTCTGAGTCCTTTGCGGGAGTTCCATCGGAGAAAAAAACATCGCTTGTTGGTGATTTACCAAAAAGGTTTTTGCAAAATAAATTGTTTATCGGATGTTTTCATTTGCGATAACACCAACATGGGGCTATACAGCATTATAAGAGTATTGACTATTTGCGTCAACGATGTGCCGCTCCTATGGAGCTTTACAATACAAATCAAAAATGCCTATGCTAACGATGTGCCGCTCCTATGGAGCTCCCCAACAAAAAAACAATAATGCCTATGCTAACGATGTGCCGCTCCTATGGAGCTCCCCCATCAAAAAACAATAATGCCTATGCTAACGATGTGACGCTCCTATGGAGCTTTATTAACCTCATATTTCCTGTTTTGCAAAGCGTATAATTTTTTTGATCCCCGCATCTCCCGCCTCGGGGAGGCTGCGTTTTGGATGAACAAACAATATCAGTTCTGCGAGGCGTATTCGCTTCGCCGTGTTATATTGTTGCTTTCAGCAACTGAATAGCATTTGATTTAAATTATTGTTCCGCCCGCCTTCACGGGCTCATCAACAACATTTGTTTTTTATCTACGAACAAGTGCATTTGTGTCGTTTAGGTCCTTTAGGTCGTTTAAAGGACAGAAATGACTGAAGGGACAAAAAAAAGCGGAGGAAGGAATCGAACGATGAAGGGTAGCCGCGATTGCAGCCAGCTACCTTGTAGCGGCGAAAAGCGCGACGGGTGCTGAATAAAGTTCCTTCGCTGCGCTTCAAAAAAAAGAAACTGGATTTACCCGCAGCATCCCCGAGGCGGGAGACTCTGCGGAGAAAGGTCCCGTGAACCCACTACTTTTCCAACACACGCAAACTATCGGCGATGATGGCTACGCATTCGTCGAGTTGTTGGTGGGTGATGATTAAAGGCGGGGCAAAACGAATTTTGTCGCCATGGGTGGGTTTGGCTAAAAGTCCGCGGTCGCGCATGGCCATACACAAGGTCCAGGCCGCATCTTTATCGGGGTGATTGATAACGATGGCATTCAATAAGCCTTTGCCGCGAACCAAACTTATGAACGGCGAATTTAAGGCGCGTAATTGCTCGCGTAAATACTGTCCGGCCGCTTCGGCTTGTTCCGCCATATTTTCATCGACCAATACCTGCAAGGCTTCCATGGCCACCACACAGGCCAAGGGATTACCACCATAGGTTGAACCGTGTTCGCCGGGTTTGATGTTGAGCATGATATCGTTGTTGCACAATACGGCGCTCACCGGCAGGGTGCCCCCACTGAGGGCTTTGCCTAAAATGAGGATATCGGCGTGTACGTTTTCGTGATCGATGGCCAACATTTTTCCTGTTCGTGCCAAGCCGGTTTGAATTTCGTCGGCCATAAACAACACATTGGCCTCGCGACACAAATCGGAACAGGTTTTTAAATAACCGGCATCGGGCACCACCACCCCGGCTTCGCCTTGAATGGGTTCAACCAAGAAACCACAAATGGTGGGGTCTTGCAAGGCCTTCGCTAAGGCATGTGCATCGTTGTATGGAATGGAAATATACCCGGGCGTAAACGGACCAAAGCCGTTATGCGAATCGGGATCGTTGCTGAAGGAAATGATGTTCACGGTACGTCCGTGGAAGTTGCCATCGCACACCACAATTTTAGCTTGGTTATTGGGAATGCCTTTTTTTACATACCCCCAACGGCGGGCGAGTTTGATGGCGGTTTCAACGGCTTCGGCCCCCGAGTTCATAGGAAGTACTTTATCGTACCCAAACAATTGGGTAATGTACTGCGCAAAAGGCCCCATGTGGCTGTTGTGAAACGCCCGCGAGGTGAGGGTGAGTTTTTGCGCTTGCTCAATCAAGGCTTTAATAATGCGCGGGTGACAATGGCCTTGGTTCAAGGCGGAGTAGCCACTGAGGAAATCGTAATAGCGTTTGCCTTCCACATCCCAAACAAAAACGCCTTCGCCCCGTTCGAGCATTACGGGCAAGGGATGATAATTGTGGGCATTGTATTTGTCTTCCAATGCCATCAATTGCGCACTGCGGGTGTTTTCTTCGAGGAGGGTGTGTGTTGCCAACATAGGGTACAAATTTACAAAAAATAAATCGGCCTTTGGGCGAACTGTCTATAAATGATTAGAATTACCCATATTAAAGACATTTACCGATATCTTGTTAAGGGTCGGCACGAGAAAAATAGCGTTAAGAAAATGAGCATTTTGTGCGAAAGAAATAAAAGCTTAATTAATCCGTTTGGTAAAGTTCAATTGTTTGGGACTAACAACTGAAGCTAAATAATATGATGCCGGTGCATAGCTTTTTTATTTCCGCTAAAAAATGCTCATTTTTAGCTATTTTTCGAAAGCCTTGAATTTTTGCTCCACTTTTTTTTCAAGAAAAAAGTGGAAGACAATAAATTAATTCATTATCGCTATTTTATGTTAAATCCATAAAAAGGATACAATACAACTTATTCCAAACTAAAATGAATGGGCAAATCGAAATAAACCGAAACGGGTTTGCCATCGTTGCGGCCGGGTTTCCAGGCGGGCATCATCTTCACTACCCGCAAGGCTTCTTCGTCGCAACCAAAACCAATGCCTCGAAACAGTTTGACTTCGTTGATTTTTCCTTCGGCATCCACAATGAAGCGAATCACCACACGGCCTTGCACATCTTGTTTGCGGGCCATATCGGGGTATTTGATATGGTTTTGCAAGAAGCGCATCAGGGCCTCTTCGCCGCCCGGGAATTCAGGATATTGGGCAATGCTGAGCATATCGTACACTTTGGTTTCAACGGGTGGAATGATATTGCCCGGACCACCACCACCGGGGCCGCCACCGGGGCCACTTCCACCAACTAGGCCATTGGGATTTCCGGCGGGACCTTCACCATTACCGGCGCCTGTGGGTGGCTTTGGACCGACGGGTGGGTTGACTATGGGAACTACCTCGTCGGGCACAATGCGAAGGATATCGGGGCGGGGTTTTGGTCCGGAAGCCGGTGGCGGTGCTTGAGGTACAACGGGGTTAGTTATAGGCAAATCCACTTGACTCAACACATAGGGCGCGATGGGTGGTTTAACCGGCAAGGGACCGTGGTGGTAAATGCCATAAAGAAAGGGAATTAAAACGGCCAACCAAAAAAGAGCACTGCTGAGGAGGAATGCATTGCGGGCACGGAGTCCATATTCGCTTCGAAGTTTGTAAGCACCATATAATTTGTTACGGTTTTCGAAAAGCAAATCGAGATAAGATGGGACGGTGTTCATGGTACAAGGATTTAGTGATGTAGCCTTGATTCATAGTGTTTCCTTTTCCATATAAACGAATCCTTTCTAAAAAAAATATGACCATACGGTCATCGTATGGTCATAAATGCAAAAGAAAAAAATTCCTTATTTCAATTCCGCCAAAGCGCGGTCGAGCACTTCGTCGCGGGTCATATCGTTCCAATTGAAGCGAACAAAAATATCGGGCGGTACGCCTTGTTCCCACGACGGGTCTTTGTCGAGGTTCATGGCTTGCGTTACCGAAAAGCGGTAAGTCCACCCGTTGGGTAACTGTCCGCCATTGGGCATACCCAAACCACCACCCGTGGTATCGCCCACCATAATCATATTGGGCAAGGCCTTGGTAGATAACGACGTGAATGAACCGGCGCTGTAGGTGCCGCGGTCGGTAAGAACCATTACTTTTTTACCGGTGTAACGTGTGCCTTTGTACGGCGTAACATATACCGGCTCTGGGTCGGAGAAATCGTTTTTGCCTTCGCCGGTTTTTATGCGGGAATAATACAACAAGGTTTTTTCGTCCACAAAGCGGTTGAGGATATTGAAAATGTCAACAGCAGCGCCACCTCCATTTTCGCGTAAATCCAAAATCAAGCCTTTGGTGTTTTGGTAACGGTTAATAATATAATCCATGTTATAATCGCTCACGGTGCCGGTGAAGGCGCCAAAGCGAACATACCCTACCCGACCACTGTCGAGGAAATCGTGCTGGAATGGACCGGAGGTTTGGAATTTTTTATTGAGGTAGCGATCTTCAATCACGCGCCAATCGAAATTGTCGGGACCTAAAAAGCGAACACCGTAACCGGAGATATTAAAGCCTGAAATTAAATTGGTGTGGTCGTCTTTGAGTTCATTCAACATAGCGCCCAACACATTAAACAAGGAATCGTCGCTCATGCCGGTATATAACTTGGCTTGATAGGTTGTTTTGATTTGATTCCAATCGATGCCTTTCACATCGAAGTAAGCATATTTACGGTTACACTCATTCCAGAGGTAATCGAAATTTTCTTGCGGGTCTTTTGAGGCTTGGTCTTTCTCAAACAATATTTTTGAACACGAGCCAAAAGACAAACTCAATAATAGAAGCGGAAGTAATAATTTATTTCGCATAAGTTGAAACGCGGTTTGTGTTAAACAATAAAGTGAAGCGGAACGAATTGGTAACCATATCTAGATGATCGAATTTCTTAGCGGTTTGATAGGCTTCCCATACATAACTAAATCGGTAGCCATTGCGACCGGGACGTTGAATGGTGTATTCCAAGGCGGTAGATAAATTAGTACCACCGGCACTGAAGGTATACCCCATAAACGGATTGGCGGAATTAAGAACCCCTGAATGACTAGAGTAGATATAGCCATTGCGTAATGGAAAATTCAACAAGCCCACATTGGCGCGCAAGCGAATGGAGCGTTGGGCCGGGTGCATGTTGAGTTTAATGAACCCTAGTTTTTTACGTTCTTCTTGGGTTCTTTCCCAATGATAACCGATACGTGCCGAACCTAATACGGAGGTGATGGCTTCAATGCCCACGGCATTATTTTGTAAGCCTAGGTTCATGCGGAAATTTCCAAAAATTTGCGCCATGCCACCGAGTTCAATATGGAGTTTACTTTTCGATAGTTTAGAAATCGTATACATCCGACTGTGGAATAAATTGCCACTTTTTACTTTGCTCATCGAAACAGGTTCGGCATCGGTGGCTTTATAATTGCCAAATCGATAAACAACGCCGGTTTCTATGTCTCTTTTAGCGTTCATGGCTTCGTAGGCTAAGCCAATGGATATGGGCGACCCTTTATACCATAAGGGGGAAGTAGCCCAATCGCGAAGGGCACTCCGATTATTGTGTACCCCAATCTGCAAATAATGCTCTTTGGGCAAACGGGCAAACGCGGGTTGGCACCAAGTGCTTATTCCCACGAACATCAAGGTGTATAGCACCTTGTAGCATTTTTTCATAAATAAAATTTTTAACGGTTTATAAATAGGCAATTCAATGAAACACATTTAAAAAACAAACATAAGTGATTCAGTAAAAACCACAAAAATGAATTGTGTTGTTTTGTAGAATTATCAAGCCTTTCAGCCCATTTTGACACAAAGTTCTACAACGTTTTGCCACTTGATGGAATAAAAAATGGTGAGCCAACAAGTTAAACCGCCCCTTTCTTCTTATTTTAGCCGTTCAACCCCTTATTATGAAGCATTTATTGTTGATTCCGATGGCGGCCTTGTTGTTATGGACACAACCCAGCAACGGCCAAGCGAAAAAAGTAAACACCGTTAAAAAAACAGGCTCCGACGTGGTGATTCCCTTCGAACAATTTGTATTGCCCAACGGCTTAACCGTGTTAGTGCACGAAGACCACAGCGACCCGGTAGTGCACGTGGATGTGACCTATCACGTGGGGTCGGCCCGCGAAGAAATTGGCAAGTCGGGCTTCGCCCACTTTTTCGAACACATGATGTTCCAGGGCAGCGATAACGTAGCCGACGAACAACATTTTAAAATCATCACCGAAGCCGGTGGTACCTTGAACGGAACTACCAACCGCGATAGAACTAATTATTTCGAAACCGTACCCAGCAATCAATTAGAAAAAATGTTGTGGCTCGAAGCCGATCGCATGGGCTTTTTGCTCGATGCTGTAACACAACAAAAATTTGAAGTACAACGGGCTACGGTTAAAAACGAACGTGGTCAGAACTACGATAACCGTCCGTATGGTTTGGTGCAAGAAACCTTGGCCAAAAACTTATACCCCTACGGCCACCCTTATTCGTGGTTAACCATCGGATACATAGAAGACCTCAACCGCGTTAACGTGCAAGATTTGAAAAACTTCTTCCTTCGTTGGTATGGGCCAAACAATGCAGTTATTACTGTAGGTGGCGATGTTACTACCGCCGATGTAGTTAAATTGGTTGAAAAATATTTTGGTTCCATTCCTCGTGGACCGAAAGTGGACAAAACCATATTACCACAAGTAATATTGAAAAGC
>JBIKQE010000126.1:0-6530 GCA_044349815.1 Chitinophagaceae bacterium
CTTGTACCATATCCAACAAATACGTTCCGTTGGGTAAGGAAGAAATATCTAGCACCTGTTTCGCTTGGGCCGTTAATCGACGTTGCAACACCACACGCCCTTGCATATCGTACATCGATACCAAGAGCGGCTGTTCTTGCGAACGTAACCCAATCATCAACATGCCTTGCGCCGGATTCGGATACACCGTTATGCCCTGCGCCATCAAACCTATATTACCCACCCCATTCGGAATGGCTTCCACAATAATATTCTGCGTGGTATTCGTTACCACCGGCAAATTGAAATCGAAATAAATAGACGCGGTGTTGTAAATGCTGGTGTTCACCGTCAAACCTCCTTTGGGTTTAATGGCATACTGTACAAAACCGTGACTCGCCGGTTCGTTCGAATTACTATCGGGCAAATTAATACCGGCAAACATAAATTGTAAATATCCGGGACCATGCAATGAATACGACGTCATGGGGTGACTGCTACCCAACAAACGGAACGTAGGTATGTCCAAATTCATATCCAAGGTATCGCGCACAAACACATTGATGGCCGGTGCGGTACCCATGTTCTGAAAATGAATGGTGTATACCAATTCTTCATTGCCAATAATATTACCATCCGGACTCACCGCTTTGGAATTCGGATCGTACGAATTCACCACAGGCTGATGCAAGGCCACATGGTTGTTGGCTGTATTGGTATCGCCGGTAATGGGTTGTATGGTCCAATACGAATGCAAGGTATCGCCAATGGTCAGTGTGGTATCGGCATGCATTTGCACACTGATATTGCGTTGTTCATTTATCAACAAATTCGAGTACGTCCAAATCAACGAATCGCCGCTTACATAGGCCGGGGCCGGATTAGCACTTACAAAACTATACATGCTATCCTTCAATAAAAAAATCGAATCGCCGGGTTCAACCACGGTTCCTTGATTACGATACGTGGCAAAGATGGTAACAGTGGCATTGGGCCAAGGCACCACCGAAGAAGTAGATGTAATGGCTACATCATGCACATTCGGGGTGGCATGCAAACCAAAATCGCGGTTTTGCGTAGATTGACTGATAGGCGTAACCACTTGGGTAGCCGGCGTAGTAGACACGTTCCAATACAAAGGCGCTACAGCGTGCAACGAATACGTTGAATTCGAATCGGCAAAGAACATTGCATAATTACCCGCGGTATCGGAGGTGGTATAAAACTGCTGATTGTTTTCTTGAATAAGCGCGTTAGCCAAACCCGGCTCACCGGCATCGCGGAGTCCATTGTTGTTGTTATCCTGAAACACAGCCCCGGTGATATACGAGAATGGAATACCCGTAGCCGGACAACTACCAAACGAAAATACCAATCCAGAAGGGAGGGTATTCAGCGGACTCATCCACATACCCGTGCTCGGAAAACTCAAGGCCGGCGAACTCATCAACCAGCTCGATGGCGCAATGCGTAAATTATAATCGGCAGTGGTATTGCCGGTCAAGCCCACCTGAAACGCTTTACCATTATTCCCTGTTATGGCATTATACCCATAATATAATTGAATGCAATTACTGCCTTCATGCAAACGAATTTGCGCATTCAAATGGCAAAACGGGTTTGCAAAAATGCCGTAATCGCGGAACTGAATAATGCACACGCGGTTAGGTGCCGTGCCTACCGTAAGGTATTCAATACGGCCATTGGCATTGGTATTTTTCAAATCGGCCATCAACACATTAATTTGTTTGGTGCTGTTGGTATTCATCATCCACAAACCGGAATGATTTAAACTATCCATCACAATAAATCCGTTGGTACAAACCCCAAATTTGTTGGTTACAACGCCATTGTAATTAAACGGAAAGCCAATCGGTAAATTGGCATAAAAAATATCGTCCACATTCGGGGCATCCACTTGGGTACCATTAATCAATTGAAAGGTATCCACCGATTGGGTGAACGGAATACTGCTAACCTGGGCCTTCAACCCAAACGATGCTAAAATCAAACATAAAATAGCACCTAAAGAACTTTTTCGCATAACTCGAACAATTTGAAAGAATAAATATAACACAAACCACTACGAAGACGCAACAATTGATTAAAACGATGGAAAAAATGCGATGAAAGTTAGAATAGCCTTTAGAAGCGCATCTGCATCGCTTTCCCCGGCGGTTTTCCCGCTTTCCGTCGGCCTGCCCCGTTCGTTCCTCACGGCGCGATGCCTCCTACAATCGGGGCTATTTTTCAGCAGCCGATTCTTTCTTCAGCAAATTACCAAAGCCGCATTCAAAAAAATCTCAAATTAAAACACAGCCCGCGGAGCGGGTGAAACGAAACAATTTCACAACTGGAAACCCAGCCCGCGGAGCGGGTGGAACAACAAAACCACCAATCCGCCTCAGCCCGCTGCTCCCCCCTACTGAATACGCTGATAATACTGCTCCACCAATTGCTTGTAATAGGGCTTCAAATCGGCCGGCACGGTCTTATAATAATCAATCGCACTTTGCTTGTTTTTAAGCACTTCCTTCCACGCCGCCGGAATATCGCGCGGCATCTCCTTACCCGTATTGGCTTGGCGCTCCTTACCCTGTTCCTGCTCCCGCAAGGCTTCCTTGGTTTCCATCAGGCGCGTTAATATCTCCGACTGCCTACGCAATAAATCTTGCGTAATGCGCTTGTTCACCAAATCCGTTTCATTGCGGTCCATGTCTTGCTGAATCTTCGTCAAATTCGGATTGCTCTTGCCTTCCTTTCGCAACTGATTTTGAACATCGTTCAACTGCTTGCGCAAGGCCGCTTGCTGGGCTGCAATCCGCGCCATCTGCTCCGATTCACCCCCGGGTTTTTCACCACCTTCTTCCCCCGACCCTTTATCGCCCGGCTTCTTGCCTTGACCTTCTTTCTTGCCATCGCCTTTATCGCCAGGTTTATCGCCAGGCTTGTCGCCCGGTTTACCATTCTTGCTCTCCTTCCCTTCTTTACCTTCTTTCGATTGCCCCGACATCTTGTCGGCCAATTGCTTCATGGCATTGCCCAATTGCTGTTGTTGCGTAATAACATCGCTCAACTGCATGCCCATGCCTTTACCCGGTTTCTTCGAGGGCTTACTGCCCGGCTTATTGCACGAACCCGCTTGCTCACTCTTCGATTGATTTTGCTGTTGTGCTTGTTGCTCCAACAACTGTTGCAACATCTCATTCAACATCAAGGCTAAATTATTGGCACCCGTCATCACATATTGCTGGTTCACACCGGCCTGCGGAATATTGCGCTGTTCCAACCACTGTATGGCATTGTCCATGTTCTTCCGAATCCCCGCTATCTCCTTGTTCACATGCGACGATAATTTCGGCAATCGCTTACTCAACGCAAACAAACTGTCTGCAATCATTCCCGCATCCACATTCAATTTCTGCTGCCCTTGAATATGTTGCACATACCGCGGGTCCGCAATCGACGTATTCTTCACCCGATCCATCAAGCCTTCTTGTCCAAACGACATCCGAATCAAATTCTGCAACAACTGCCGCGTAGCCTTGATGTCAATCTCCGTTTGGTCGCCACCACCACCCGCCGACATCTGCTCCATTTCCTTCGCCATCTCTTCCAACTGCTGCTGCGCCTTCTGTTGCGATTGCGAGGCCTTCTTCGATTGTTGTTGCCCCAACTGCTGCGAACTGTTTTGCATGTTCTGCTTGGCAGCATCGGCCTTCTTATCGAGGTTCTCCATGTTCGCCTTGTTCTCCATCCCCTCATTCACTTTCTTAATCTCCTCGAGTTCTTTTTTCAAGGCATCCATTTCCTTGTTCAACGCATCCTGCGCTTTCTTTAATTCCTCTTCGGTCTTCTTGCCTTGTTCCGTTTCTTTACGAAGCTCTTCTTGCTTCTTCGCCAACTCCTTCGCTTTTTTCGCCCCTTCTTCCAAACGCATGTCACGCTCCAACTGCTTCATCATTTCCACCAAACGATCCATGTCTTTTTCCATCAACGCATTGTCTTCTTCCACTTGCTTCAATTGCTCAAACACTTGGTCTTTGTTCAACATCTTCATCAACTCTTCCATCTTCTTCATCCGCTCATTGAGTCGCTCATTCTTCAATTCATCCAAGAGCTTTTCCATGTTCTCTTGCTTCTCTTTCAAATCGTCCGACAAATCGTTTTGTTCCGAACGTTTGTTGTTCTGTTCAAACTTCTTCTGAATATTCTCCAATTGCTTTTGCACCGCTTCATTGCGCTCCATCATCTCCTGCAACGATTTTTTATCTTGCCAATCCAACTCGTTCTTCTGCAATAATTTTTCTTGCAACTGCTTTACCTCTTTATCTATTTTATCGTTCTGTTTATTCGCCTGTTGCAAATCCTTATTCACTTGCTCTTGCGTTTTCTGCACAATCGAATCCAATTGCTTGTCCGTTGGCTTGTTGTAATTAAACACGGCACTGCGCGTGCATTTACTTCCGTGTACCGCATCATTATCACACGCCTCAAACCAATAATCCAATCGTTCACCGGGCGCCATCGTCAAGGCCGCAATATCTACCATGTAATTAAATGGCGCCGTCATCGACATCGCCGGTATGGTAACTCCTTGTTGTCCATGCCGTGGCGCACCCTTCCCATCTACCGGCGAAATAGTATAATGCCAATCCACCCTGCGCAATCCATAATCATCGCCGGCTTCGCCTACAAACAATACAAAATCGTCGGTAATCGAATCGTTGTACTGCTGTACCGTCAACGATGGATACTGATCGGGAATCACCGACACCCGATAATGCAAGGAATCGCGCGGCACCATCCATTTATTTTGTAAAATCAAACTATACTGCGTGTCGCGCATAAACTGATACGATGTATAAAATCGATTATCTTTTCGTGGCATCGCTTGTGCAGCCCCATTACCTAACTGAAACAATACGGCATCGGTGTTCTCGGTTTCAAACTCCCATTGCAAACGCGTGCCTTCTGGCGCTACAATATCGCCAATATTCGAAAGCACTTCGTCTTTCCGACCGGTATAATCCGGGTAATCCACCCGCACCGAAAACGAACGAATACTCGGCTTCGGCATCACCTGTATCCGATACGTTTCACTTTCAAAGCCATTCGCCAAAAAATGAAAATCGCTAGCCGCCGCTACCCGATAAAACGTAAATTGATAATGTGTTTTATCTTTTTTCTGCATCGCCAAAGTCTGCCCATTCGCAACCACCATCACTTGCTCGGGCAAGGTGCGTCCACGTACTTCCAAGTCAATGGTCAAATCGTCGAATTGCGCAATGCTTAAATTACGCGTTGATAAAATAAAGTCAAACGGTGCCTTCGGTTTAAACTGTTTGGCCGGCGACAATAATCGCTCCGACGATTCTTTGAATACACTCGGTGCCGCATACAATAAAAATATAAACACACCGGCCAAGGGCAATAAATACGGCAGGTAACGTCGGTTGCGGGCTAAATTAACGGCCGACTGAAACGGGATGGGTTGTAACGCGTTTGTTTTTTGTTCAATACTCGCTTCAATCAAGGCCCTACTCGCCGCCGATTCATGTTGCTGTTTCAATTGCAACACATTCAACAACTTATCTTCCACATCGGGAAAGTGCGTACCTAAAATAGCCGCCGCTTGTTCGTGCGAAATCACCTTCCCCAATCGTTGCCGTTGCAACAAGGGAATAACAATCCAATTCACCAACGCAAACAAACCCGCCCCCGAACAAACAAACAAAATAACATACCGCAACCACGACGGAAAATATAAAAAATACTCCCCCACACTCACCAACAAAACAATAGCCAGGGCCGCTGTTAAAAACAGCAACAGCCCCTTGAGCAATTTGTTGGTATAATATTTACGGATAAACGCATCCAAGCGTTGTATCAGTAAATCGTAATTCGTCATAGCGTATGCAAGGTAAGAAAAATACTCCCCGCCAATCACCTATAATTTGTGAATAAAAACGAAAAAAAATCCGCCCCCCTCAATCGTGAATACTTTCTAAAAATCATCATAATCAGCATCTGTATCGTAATTTCACACACCAACATGCACCGATATTTATTCATTGTATCTCTTGTGATGTTTCCCATCGCCAAACTCATGGCCCAAACCGTTATGAAAGGCCGCGTTCGCGATTTTGCGAATTACCAAGCACTCGATAATGTGAACGTGCGCAATATCTACACCATGGTGGGTATGACCACCTTAAACGACGGCGAATTTCAAGTACGCATCAAAAAAGGGGAACTCGTTGAATTTTCCAAAATAGGCTACCAAACTCTCCGCATCCGCATTCAAAACGATAACGAAATTCCCTACTATGTGCTCGATATGAAACGCGTTCCTATCGAGCTCCGTGAAGTAGACATCAAAGGCAAACCCCTCGATTTCAAATCCGATAGTATTCGTTACCGACAAGTATACAAAATTGTTCTCAACAAACCCCGACGCAACGACATCGACATGCGCAGTATGCCCCTGGCCATGCTCAGCAAAAAAAACCGCGAAGAATGGGCCTTCCAAGAAATGTACGACGAATGGG
>JBIKQE010000127.1:0-6486 GCA_044349815.1 Chitinophagaceae bacterium
ATGTAGCGGAAGCATTACACTATGCAACAGCCACTTTGTTTAGCACACTCAATAATCCTGTTCAAAACACCTGCAGTCCAAATAAACTATACGATTCCTTTGCTGCAGGTATTCCCGTTATACAAACAACCACCGGTTGGATTGCAACCATGTTTGAACAAACGGGTTGTGGTATGAATGTTTCTCCTGCCGATCCGCTAGCGATGGCGGAGGCAATGATCTGGATGAGCGATCATGCCGATGCAACGAATAAGATGGGGCAGTTTGCTCGTGAACTTGCCGAGCGTGAATTTAATGCCGATCGTTTGGCCGAGCGTTATTTAGAATACTTACAAGCGTTGACAATATGAAAATATTATTAACTGGAGCATCCGGGTTCTTGGGCAGAATTTGTGTCCCATTTTTAACAAACGACCATCAAGTGCTAACTATAGGGCGAAATACGAGTAATCAGATTATTGCTGACCTCGCAACTTTTGTGCCTGAATTACCCCCTATAGATGCAGTAATTCATGCTGCGGGAAAAGCGCATATTTATCCAAGAACAGATGTTGAGAAACAAGCTTTTTTTGAGGTTAATGTCAACGGAACAAGGCATTTATTGGATGCATTAAACCCATCGTCAATAAAAGCGTTTATATTCATTAGTTCGGTATCGGTTTATGGTTTGGATCAAGGTGAAAATATACCTGAAAATACACCCTTAAATGGTAGTTCTCCATATGCATTAAGTAAAATTCAGGCAGAAGCCATGATTGTTTCGTGGTGCCAAAACCACGAAGTGGATTACCTTATTCTTCGTTTGCCGTTAATAGCGGGTTCAAAGCCCTTAGGAAATTTGGGTAAAATGATGAAAGCAATACAAGGAGGTCGCTATTTACGCATTGCAAAAGGTGAAGCCAATAAAAGTATGGTTTTGGCCACCGATGTATCTCAATTAATGACGAAATGGTTAAATAGTTCGGTTCGTGTATCGGGCATTTATAATTTAACCGATGGCATTCATCCAAGTTTTTTTCAGTTGGAGGAAGGGCTTAAGTTATTGTGGCAAATTAAATATATACCTGCCATTCCTAAATGGTTAGGTACTATGTTAGGTAAGTTAGGCGATTCCATTTCATGGTTTCCAGTGAATTCAGGTACAATACGCAAAATCACGGGTACCTTTACATTTTCAGATGAAAAAGCACGGAATGAATTAGGTTGGAGCCCACGTTCGGTTTTGGCCCATTTAAATGAGTTGTTGTAAATTCAAGCAAGTATGATGTTATTTATTTTATTGTTGGTAGTATTTGTCGGTATTGCTTTGTTTTATTTTCGAATAGCAGATCATTTTGATATCATCGATAAGCCTAATGAACGATCATCTCATACACAATTAACCATTCGAGGAGGGGGCATTCTCTTTCCGATAGCTTGGATAATTTATTCATTTACTCACGGATTTTTATTGCCTTGGGCCACTATAGGTTTGCTTGCCATTGCAATAGTTAGTTTTGCCGACGACAGGATGGCGCTTAGTAATCGTTTACGCTTTGCTGTACACTTATTCGCATTTACATGTTGCTTTATTGAGTTAAACTTGTTTTATGTATTGCCTTGGTGGGTGATACCTATCGTGTATATAATAGGTATAGGATGTGTTAATGCGGTAAATTTTATGGATGGCATCAATGGCATGACCGGTTTGTATAGCTTATCGGTTTTATTGCCAGCACAATGGGCTTTGTTTGGGACTGTATGGAATGGTTCCTTGTTGAATTATGTGATGGTTGCCCTTGTAGTATTTGGTTTTTTTAATTTCCGTAAGAAAGCCCGTTGTTTTGCTGGTGATGTAGGCAGTGTTTCGATGGGATATATGCTGGTTTTTTTATTGTTGGGTTTTATTTTTACACGTTTTAATGAAGAACAAAGCGGTACATTATTGAGAATCAGCCAGGGTACTGATTTTAATGTTGCGATTCATTATTTGTTGTTGCTAAGCTTGTATGGGGTAGATGCTATATTAACGCTAGTACAGCGTTTGTACTTGAAGGAAAATATTTTCGAAGCTCATCGACGTCATTTTTATCAATTATTATGCAATGAATATGGTTTAGGTCATGTTGTTGTTTCGGCCTGTTACGCTGTTATTCAATTTGCTATAAATATATATGTTTTTGAACATGGGGCTACAGGGGTGACTATGTTCCTGTTTTTACTTAGTTTTTCATTAGTTTATGCTTTTACAAAGAATTTTTTATTAAAAAAACACGTTACATCATAAGTTATCCACGGGAAAACGTAAACTAAACGGCCAAAACAGCTCAAAAACAGCAAATTATACTATTTCTTCACAATATGTTCATAAGGGGACCTGTAAATATGAAATAGCATGATTTATATTTGCAAAGTAAGTTTTAGAACAGTTGAACCAAAATTGTTTACGAATTAAGTCAATATAGCCCCACAAAGAAGGCCTTTTTAACATTCGAATAACAATTATTTCAAGTATTAATGTACTCCAATGGGCAAACTGTACTAATATTGCATTAAGTTTCAATAACTATCTTCGCGAGAGTGGGGTATTATTTGTTGGGAGCACAAAACAGACACAAACAGTTAAAATAAAAACACAGATTATGAAATTAAAATCACTTCTCACTGCATTGGTAATCGTGCTTAGCGGCATGATGGCTGTTGCGAACAACATCCAAGTAAGCAATGTTGCGCTTACCGGCCGTGATGTAAACAACGATTTCACCATGGTGAAATTCAATTTGTCTTGGGAGAACTCATGGCGCACCTCTTCAACTCCAAGTAATTGGGACGCTGCATGGGTTTTTGTTAAATACCGTGTGAATGGTGGTGAATGGAAACATGCTTTTTTAAACAACAACGGCCATAGCGCTGCAACGGGTTCTACTGTTGATGCCGGTTTGTTGACACCAGGATCTGCATTTAACGCAACTACTAACCCAGGTGTTGGTGTTTATGTTTATCGCGATGCTGATGGAGCTGGCAATGTTAATTTCAACGATATTCAAGTTCGTTGGAATTATGGAGCTAATGCTGTGGGCGACGATGATTTAATTGATGTGCAAGTATATGCCGTTGAAATGGTATATGTACCTTCAGGTTCTTTCTACTTAGGTTCTGGCGGAGTTTATGAAACAGGTCAATACACTAATGGAAGTATGTCGTTGCCATTACAAGCAGGTGGTGCATCATCATTGATTGGTGGTTCAAGTAGTGCAAAAACTATAACTCTTTCGGGCGCAGGAGCATCTACTACTAATTTACAAGTAGGTCATGTATTAAGCGTTATTACAGGAACAGGCCGTTTAGGCGGTATTGCCAACTACGATACGGTGGCTTCAATAATCAACGGTACTTCTTTTACCGTTAGAAACACTCCAAATATTACCTTGTCAAATGCAACATTACAAGTTCATGGCCCAACTATACCTTATCAGATTACTTCTGAAGCTGCTGTAACAGTAGATAACGCAGCTGGTTCTTTGTATGGTACATCGGCTAATAACTCTACATCTATTGGTAGCGCACCTTCTAATCCACCTTACACCTTAGCCGCTGCTTACCCTAAAGGGTTTGCTGCTTTCTATTGTATGAAATATGAAATTTCACAAGGTCAATATGTTGACTTCTTGAATTCACTTACAAGAACACAGCAAGGTGCTCGTATTGGTACAAGCATTGCCGGGACCTCCATCACAAACCGTTTTGTAATGTCTTCATCGGCTACAGTGTTGAATCGTAATGGTGTACGTTGCGATGCAACTATCCCGGCTTCTGGATCTGTTACATTTTATAATGACTTAGATGCTGATGGAATCGCTAACGAATCTACAGATGGTCAGAATATTGCGTGTAATTATATGACAGGTACCGATTATTTGACCTATTTAGATTGGTCATGTTTACGTATCATGACTGAATTTGAATTTGAAAAAGCTTGTCGTGGTACAGATTTGCCAACAGCAAGTACTTATGCATGGGGTACAGCTTCTGCTACTCCAGCTACAGCGATTACAGGTTCTGGTACAGCAACTGAAGCTGTAACACCGTCTAATGCCAACGTTCACGCTAATAATGTATTAACAAGCGGTCCAATTCGTGTTGGTAGTTTTGCAACATCAACGAGTACACGTGCTCAGGCAGGAGCAACTATTTACGGAATCATGGATATGTCGGGTAATGTTTGGGAAAGAACAGTTACATCAGCACACACTCAAGGTAAATCATATACCGGTGTTCATGGTAATGGTGCAATCACAGCAGCTGGATTAGCTGATGTTTCATTATGGCCTACTATTTCTAACCCCGTTTTGGCTTTCCGTGGAGGTAGCTTTACTTCGGTAACTATACCTGCTGCTATGATATCAGATCGTACGAATGGTACATTTGTTGGTAATACTCGTCAATCTAACTCGGGTGGTCGTGGTGTTCGGAGTGCTCAGTAATCTTTTAAAATCGAAAAAAAACTTATTATGAAAAATACATTTATTTCAAATCTCTTGACCTTGTGTGCTGTTGCTTTCATCAGCACCAACGTACAAGCCCAGTACACTGGTGGTAGTGGACGTGGAGATAACAAGGCCGATTTGGTTTCTTGCGGCACGGTAGAAATACCTTCAACACCAGGTAGTTACAATTTTAGTTTGAACCAAGCTGATGGTACTACTGCCGATTATTCAGCGCATTATTTAAGTGGTAACTGTTTAACAATGGGTACTATCATTGATGCTGCCGGAGGTAACACATTAGGCAATACAACTATGGCTATGGATTTGTCTGCCTCTGTGCTTACAAACTCTACAACTCGTAGTTTTGTTCCACGTGTTGTTAGTGTAACGCCTGCATCCAATGGTACTGTTAATTTGGTTTTATACTACTCACAAGCCGACTTTAATGCATACAATGCTGCAGCCACTTTGCAACGTTCTTTACCAATCAACAGCGCAGATGTAGCTAATAATAAAGCCAACATTAAAGTAATGAAATCAGCAACTGCTTCTAATGAAACAGCTGACTTAAGTGCTTTATCAGCAACTGTTAGTTGGAATGCAACTGCTTCATTATGGCAAGTTGACATTACTGGTGCAAGTGCAAGTGGTTATTATTTCCTTACATCAGATTATCTTTCTAACTTAATGGTTGGTGCTATGTCAAATACACCGTCAACACCATTAACAAACGATAATGTTGCTCGTGTTCTTATTGATTGGGCAGATGTTCCTGGTGCTACAAGTTATAATGTACGTTACCGTTTAGTTGGTTCGCCTACATGGAGTGCCATCACCAATACAGTTGTTTCTCAGTTCATGGCGCTTGGTTTAACGTTCGCTGGTAACTATGAAATTCAGGTGCAGGTTAAAGTGAATAATCAAACCTATGGTGAGTATTCTTCATCTTACTCTTTCAACGCTCCTAATGCTTTGCCATTGTGTGTACCTCCGGCTACTCAAAATCATAACGTAATTAGTAACAGCACTACTCAATTCAGTTGGAGTGCAAGTACTTATGCTATTCTATATCAAATTCAAGTACGTGAGAAAGATGCTATTTTCTGGGGTGGTACTTCAACAGCTGCTTTAACACGTACATTTACTGCCTTAAAAGGTTCTACTGATTACGAATATGAAGTGCGTGCTAAGTGTTTGCTCAACGCAACTAGAAATTCATGGAGTTCTTTCTCTACAATTTCGAAATTTACTACTTTGCCTAATCCTCCAACAATTACATGTTTACCTCCAACAAATGTGTACACTACTATCAATAACGCAAACTCTGTAACTATTAATTGGGATACTGCAGCAAATGCCGATTTTTATAGTGTTCGTATTCAAAAAATGGGAGATACAGTTTGGGGTGGTTCATCTACAACATTGAATAGTATTTCTTACAATGCATTATTGCAAAATACTAAGTATTATGTGAAAATACGCACACGTTGTTTGAATGGTACTACCATCAATCAAAATAGTGATTTCACTGTTGTTGATAGCTTCCAGACACCTTTTATCAAGTCTACACCTTCGTTAATTTTCAACGATATTAATGCAGGTTGGACAGTGTATCCTAATCCTACACAGGATGTGATCAATGTTCAGTTTGTTTCACCTGAAGATGCTGATATTACAATTCGCATCTCTGATATGACTGGTCGTACAGTTAAAACAGTTGCCGCTTCATCAATCATGGGTAGTAACTTAATTGATATTAATGTTGCTGAAATGGTAAATGGTGTTTACACATTACAAGTTATCCAAAAAGATAAATTGAAATATGTAACTAAGTTTAACAAGCAAAACTAGTTTTCATAATTATGTTTTAAAAAAGGTGTATCATTTGATACACCTTTTTTTTATTCTTTACATATAAAAAATCCCGGATGAACCGGGATATTTTTATTGAATGTTACTTTTTATTGTGGTAGATATTCGCTAATTCAATATTCGAATTGATATTCAGTTTTCGATAAAT
>JBIKQE010000009.1:0-23072 GCA_044349815.1 Chitinophagaceae bacterium
CGTTATGCTGTCAACAAAGCCGCACCGGTGAATTTTATTTGGAAACCAGAATCGTATCGTGGCGAAAAACGCAATTATATCACCTTCGAGCAAGGCTTGAATGTTGACCCGAACCGTTATTACGATTTAACCGAGGCCTTAACCATTGCCGGTTCCGACGAACGAAATAATGTGGACCGCCGTGGCAACATCACCATGTCTACCCGTCGTATGCGCCTACCTGTTGATAGCAATTACCTCCGCAAAGAATATCCAAATGGATTACCCACCGACTCCTTATTCGGCAAACGTTTAGTAAGTGCTATTGAATTTGAAATCATGCCAAACAACGTGGCTTACAAAAACGATTGGGCCATTTTAAATGTTGTGGCTGCTAATGCGTGGAAGCGTCCAATCTATTTTGCCAATTCAATTGACCCGAGCCACTACGAAGGCTTAGAGCAATACTTACGCATGGAAGGCTTGGCGTATAAATTGGTTCCTGAATTCACAGCCAATTCAAATATGAACCAGCCCTTGAACGTGAATACAGCCAAATGCACCAACTTGATAATGAATACATTCCAATTTGGCAATGCCGATAGAGGGCATATTCATTTCGATCAAACCAATCGGCGCATGCTGAATAGCCCTCGCGTAATGGGCGTTCAATTGTGTGAAGCCTTGTTGCGTGAAGGGAAGAAAGATGAGGTTAAGAAAATAGTTCGTCACATTATGTCGAAAGTAAGTGAGAAAGCATATCCTATTGCTGTTTCGCAAGAAGATAAAACCATGATTTTCTTGGGTTCATTGGCTATTCGTGCCGGCGATACCGAAACAGCAAACCACATTACCGATAAGTTGATTCAACATACCGAAAAAGATGTGGCATATTATCAATCGCTTCCTGAACAAAAGAAAGATTACAAATTAGAGGATTGCCAAATGGAAATCAGTGTTTTAAACCATTTAGCCACTGTAGCCCAATCGGCCAATATGCCCGAATTGAGTAAAAAGACCTTCGATAAAGTGAATCAATTGGCTAAATCAATTCCGTTTCCTAACCAACAGTAATTATGTACACGGCCCAAATCAACAAGAATACGTTTATCATCGACCCTGCCAAAGGTACGCTCAACAACACGCCGGTTACCATGTTGCTCAATCCGTTGCCGGATGGTGGCTTTATGGTACAACTAAATCAACGTCAAATAGTGGCCGATGTAGTGAGTATCGACAAACAACAAAAAACGGTTACACTCCGCATGTTGAGTCAGAAAGTAACGGTGCAGTTGAAAGAGCCTGTTGATTTATTGCTCGAACAATTGGGGATGCAACAAAGCAATGTTCGAAAAATAAATCAATTGAAAGCGCCCATGCCCGGCTTGGTAGTTCGTATTTTGGTTGAAGAAGGTCAATCCATAAAAGCAGGTGAACCTTTATTGGTTTTAGAAGCTATGAAAATGGAAAATGTGTTTAAAGCACCCGCCGATGTGGTGATCAAACAAATCAAGGTGAGTGAAAAACAAGCCGTTGAAAAAAACACTGAAATGATTACGTTTGCTTAATGTCAAATCATAAATGAAAAAGGGCCGTTTAAGTACGGCCTTTTTTTATGCATCTTAATCGCGCATTTTTTTAGCTTCAGGGTAAAAATAGATGCCTGCTAACAATCCAAATACAAAGCCTCCAATATGTGCCCAATAGGCTACACCCGAAACATCGCCAGTAACAGTTTGTAACGACCCTATGCCGGCCCATGTTTGTTGAATCATCCATATACCTAAAAACACATACGCCGGTATACGAAACGAAGAAAGCAACAAGATAAACATCACTTTAATACGCGACCCCGGAAACATAACCATATAAGCACCTAAACAAGCCGCAATAGCTCCGGAGGCGCCAACACAAGGTATAGTGCTACTCGGATTGAAATATACATGCGCAAACGTTGCTACAATACCCCCACCTATATAAAATAGCAGAAATCGAACATGCCCGATAGTGGATTCTATATTATCGGCAAAAACCCATAAAAAAAGCATGTTGCCTATAATGTGCATCCACCCCCCGTGCAGAAAAATAGATGTGATCAACGTATAAATGCCTTGCCCTTGCATCAAGCGGGCAGGTGTACAACCAAATTGCATCAATAAATTTTCTTGCATGGTTGAAGGCAGTTGAAACATCCATAAAAAAACAGCGATGTTTAAACCAATAAACAAGGGCGTTAATATGGGTTTTACACCCCGTGTAACATTCACATCTCCAATGGGGAAAAACATAGGCTTATTCGCTTCGAATTAAACGAACAACTTCGTCTATATTCAATTGTTTATAATAGGTTTTAAGCAAAACGTGTGAACGGTTATATACCATAATTTGGGGTATACCGTTGTATTCGAACAATTGTTTACTAACATCGGTATAATCGATACCAATATGCACATTCGGCATACCCGTCATACGAGTTTGCTGAATAAACGAAGGCAATTCGGCCAATAAATTGTTGCCGGTTAAAAATACGATCTCTGCGCCGGCCAATTCCTGAATTCGCGCTTTCATATTAACAGCCACCTCCATACAATGCCCACACGAGGGGTTAAACAACACCAAAATGATTGGTGTATTAGCACGTAAATTCGAATCGGCAAACAACTTTTCATCGGCACTTAACCAGGTTAGTCGGGGTAAAGAAGCACCAGGTTGAGCCAAGGCTTTTTCGAATGTATTCACGGCCTTCTTCGAATCTCCCCTCGTTGAAGAGCTCGATGATGATGCGTTCGTTGATGAATTTGTTGTTTGAGCATCGCCATTGAAATAGCCCATTACGAAAATAAGAGTTACAATAAAAATGCGTATCATGAATGTAATTGATGATGTAAATAAAAATCGGCTAGAATAATGGCAATATACGCTTCTACAATTGGTACAGCACGCGGTACGGCACAAACATCGTGCCTCCCTTCAATTTGTACCGATGTAGTACTTCCGTCTGCCGTAGCGCCAACCTGTGTTTTTTTGATACTTGAAATTGGCTTGAAAGCGATATCTAATGTAATAGGTTCCCCGGTACTTATTCCGCCTAAAATACCTCCGGCTTTATTCGAAATTGTTTTAAGCTGACCATCTTCCAGTACAAATTGATCGTTGTGTTCAGAACCCCGTTGGCCGGCAGCCGCAAAGCCCTCACCAAAACTAACACCCTTTACTGTGTTGATACTGAACATAGCATGCCCCAAAGCGGCTTGTAATTTATTAAAAACGGGTTCCCCCCAACCGGCAGGCACGCCTTTAATGTGGCAATGTATTCGCCCTCCAAGCGTATCGCCTTGTACATGGCAAGCATCTATTTCTTGTAGCATGGCCTTGGTTGCCTGCGAGTCCGGACAACGTAAGGGAGAAGCCTCAATGCTCGCTGCATCAGCTTGTAAGATTGACGTTGATACCGAACCTATTTGCGAAACAAAAACACACCATTCAATATTGGCTACTTGTTGGAGCAACTGTTTGGCTATAGCCCCCGCAGCAACCATGGGTGCTGTAATGCGAATCGAACTGCGTCCTCCCCCCCGATGATCGCGGTGACCATATTTTAGGTGGGTGGTCCAATCGGCATGGCCAGGACGAAATACATCTTTTAACGCATCGTAATCGCTCGAGCGAGCATCGGTATTTTCAATCAATAATGCAATTGGACTGCCCAACGATTTTCCATCATATACCCCCGACAAAACCTGCACCCTATCCGATTCCTTGCGAGGCGAAGCGAAATGGTGCTGTCCGGTTTTGCGCCGATCCACTTGTTGTTGTATATGGTTAAAATCGATAGGTAACCCGGCGGGGCATCCTTGAATCACACAACCCACGGCGGCACCATGCGATTCGCCAAAAGAGGTAACAGAAAATAAACGACCAAGTTGATTCATGGGTTGGTTTGAAACGATTCGGTATCCGCTTACTATCTTTACACCATGCGGACTTTATATTCAAATATCAAACAATTAGTTCAAACCGAAGCCCCTGGTGATGAAAAAAAAGTGGTTAAAGGGGCGGCTATGCGCGAAATGAATAGCATTCACGACGCTTGGTTGTTGACAGAAAATGGACGAATTGTTGATTTTGGCTCAATGGCATCCATGCCCGAAGGAATCCATGCCGATGAATATCATGCACTCCATGGAAAAATGATATTACCTACATGGGTCGATTCGCATACCCATTTGGTTTTTTCTCATTGGCGCGAAAAGGAGTTTACTGAACGTATACAAGGTTTGACTTACGAAGAAATTGCCAAACGCGGTGGCGGTATCTTAAATTCCGCGAATCGTCTCGCAGAAACCGACGAATCGGCCCTATTTGATGCCGCTTGGCAACGCCTCGAAACGGTTATTCAACAAGGTACCGGTGCCATAGAAATAAAAAGTGGCTATGGATTGAATACGGAACAGGAACTTAAAATGTTGCGGGTGATTCGTCGATTAAAAGAGCAATCGCCCATTCCAATAAAAGCCAGCTTTTTAGCCGCCCATACCTACCCATTGGCTTATCGCGAAAACCACGATGGTTATATACAACTCATCATCAACGAAATGTTGCCTCGCGTGGCCAACGAAGGACTTGCCGATTATATGGACGTATTCTGCGAAAAAGGATTTTTTAGTCGCGAAGAAACCGAACAACTTCTTGAAGCAGGTTGGCGTTATGGTTTAAAACCTAAAATTCATGCCAATCAATTGTATAATAGTGGTGGTATTCAGGCAGGTGTTAAATACAAGGCCATCAGTGTAGATCATCTTGAAACCATGGATCAAGAAGAAATCGAATGTTTATTGGCATCCAATACCATGCCTACCTTGTTACCGGCAGCGGCCTTTTTCTTAAAAATGCATTACCAACCGGCTCGGCAAATAATTGATGCGGGACTTCCCGTTGCCTTAGCCTCCGATTTTAATCCGGGTTCATGCCCTAGCGGGAATATGAATTTTGTAATTAGTTTGGCGTGCACCCAAATGAACATGCTGCCCGAAGAGGCCATTCATGCCGCCACCATTAACGGGGCGGCGGCCTTGGAACTAAATCATGAATTAGGGAGTATTGCCCGTGGCAAAAAAGCCCATTTCATTATAACCCAACCCATGCCATCCTTGGCTTACCTCCCCTACCGTTTTGGTGATTCCGTAATAGAACAGGTGGTTATCGCATAATCGGCCCTTAGTTGTAAAAATATTAAAGGCAGGTTGTACCTTTATGCCTTCGCATGAAGCAACTTTCTTTTTTTTCAGGCCCAGGCGTTTTGGGCATATTAGGCGGAGGCCAATTGGGTAAAATGTTATTGCATGCCGCCCAACCATGGGATATTCAAACCCGCGTATTAGACCCCGACCCGGAAGCACCTTGTAAACACTTGTGCCATTATTTCGAAACAGGTAATTTAATGGATTACGATACCGTATATCGTTTTGGAAAAGCCTGTGATGTTTTAACCATCGAAATTGAACATGTGAATACCGATGCCTTGAAACAATTGAAAGCAGAAGGAATCACCGTGCATCCCGACCCCGATGCCTTGGCCATAATTCAAGACAAAGGGAAACAGAAAATATTCTTCAAACACCAAGGTATTCCAACCAGCGATTTCGGATTATACCAGCATGCCGAACATGTAAAAGAAACAGTTGCTCAAGGATTGATTCGATATCCGTTTGTTCAAAAAACAAGAACAGCTGGTTACGATGGAAAAGGAGTTAGTATTATTCATAACGAAAACGATTTGTCGAAACTCCTCGATGGTCCTTGTATTGTAGAAGACTATGTGCCTCTTCAGGGAGAATTAGCTGTAATCGCGGCCAGAAACGAACAAGGCGAAGTAGTTTGCTACGAACCGGTATGGATGGATTTTCATGCTGAAGCCAATTTGCTCGACATGCTTGTTTTCCCCGCTCCCGTGCCACAACACATTGCCGCTCAAGCGGAACAATATGCACGTGTACTTATTGAAGCATTTCAACTATGTGGTGTATTGGCTGTTGAATTTTTATTAGATCCCAATGGGCAACTTTATATCAACGAAGTAGCCCCTCGGCCCCATAACAGTGGTCACCAAACCATCGAAAGTGCTGTAACCTCGCAATACCAACAACATTTACGGGGCATTTTGAATTTACCCTTAGGTTCAACCCAAGTTACCACCCCTTCTGTGATGATTAATTTATTAGGAGCTGCCGAACATACAGGGCCGGTTGTTTATATAGGACTTAATCCTTGTTTAGAACAAGCGGGTATTCACGTTCATCTTTACGGAAAAAAAATAACAAAACCATTTCGGAAAATGGGACATGTAACTGTTACCCATGCCGATATTGAACAAGCAAAACAAACAGCACAATGGGTAAAACAAACCATCCGCGTAGAAAGCCACAAATAGGCATTATCATGGGTAGCGATAGCGATTGGCCGGTTATGAAAGCTGCCGCCGATTTCCTAACCGAATATGATATTCCTTTCGAATGCACTATCGTTTCGGCACATCGAACGCCAGAACGGATGATGACTTATGCCCGCGAAGCTGCTGGTCGTGGTATTCAAGTAATTATCGCCGGCGCAGGTGGTGCCGCGCATTTACCGGGCATGGTAGCCAGTATTACTCCCTTACCCGTAATTGGCGTTCCGGTAAAATCGAGCAACAGTCTCGACGGCTGGGATTCCATCTTGTCTATTTTACAAATGCCCAATGGTGTACCTGTAGCCACGGTAGCCCTGAATGCTGCAAAAAATGCCGGTATATTAGCGATGCAAATTTTAGGAAGTGCCGACAAAGCAATCCAAAAGAAAATGCTGCAATATAAAAAATCGTTGGAGAAAGAAGTGCTTAAGAAAGCATCGCAATTTCCACCAACAACTTAATTTAGATTAATTCAATTTCAAAAATCAAGATTGAATTAGCGGGTATACTACCCGATGCTTGAGACCCATACCCTAAACTAGGAGGTAAATACAACGTGATTTTGCCGCCTTTTCCTATATAAGGAATACCCTGTTGCCAACCTGTAATCAAATTTGCTAACGCGAAAGTGGCACCCGTTGACGAATCAAAAACAGAGCCATTCGTTAATCGACCTGTGTACTTCACCGAAATGGTACTGCAGATAGTGGGTTTAGATGTTCCACCGGGCACGTTGATAGTGTAATAAAAACCATGGGGATCTTTGGTTGCCGTGATGCCATTGCTTGTTAAATAAGCTTCTAAGGCCAATACTTCCGAAGCCGGCGCTGTTTTAGTGGGTGTTGAACAATCTTCTTTGGTATTGCATGCCATGCTAAATACCATCAACAACATCATTGTACAAAGAGAAATCGATTTCATACCAACAAATATACAAATAAAAAAAATTAGTGCTTTCTTCACATTACGAAACGTAATTTAGAGCATTGATGCGTTTCATTTCCGTGCTTATATGCTGTTGTATGTTGGGCCTCCTGAGCCGTTCTGCGTATGCCATCTCGTTCGACCAAAATGCTAAACGCTACGAAATTGATGCAAAACGAATAGGCGTAAGCTATATGAGTCGAGATGCCCTCCCTAGAAGCAGGGAGTTTAAACAAATCGACAGCACCTATTATGTGGGATGGATGTATGAAGGGGCATACCGTATGGATCATGCGGCCGATGCCCTTGGATTTAAATTGGCCGCTGAATCCCTACAAAAAGCCCTCGACCTATTAGAACTCGATTTCGATAAAAAATTACGCACCCGAACAGGCGATGCTATGCAATATATTGAAATCATGACCATTCATCGCGATTGGGATTTTATGCAGTATGCATTGTATCAATCGTATTCCTATTCAAACCAAACTGAACAAGCTTGGAAGCAATTACGAAAAGCGAGCATCATCAATTTGCAAGATGAATTAATGACAGAAACATACAACCTGATGGCCTGGACTGTGCACCGCCATCGTGGCTATACTTCGAAGGATTATAGTTTTCTTAAAAACTCCATTGCCGAGAATGAAGCCTATGCCCATCTGTTGCTCGATAGTAGTTTGCAAAAAACAATACGCGACCAACAATTGATGGAATCGTTTTTAGCCATCAATTACCGAAAAGAACGCGAACCAGGCATATGGCATTATCGGGCTATTCTTCACGGCTATGCATTGAATATTCCCAAAGCAGCGGCTTGTTACGACCAATTAAAAGAAACCGCTTATTTTCCTGAAAATAATTTTGCAACCTTCAATCTTATTCAAGGCAATTTTAATGAAGCGGCCAATTATTACAACGAGGCTAAAGAAAATGAAGGCAGCGACAAACGATTGAAAGAGTCGTACTATTATGGCAGTATTTTAGAACTGTATCGGAATAATATTCCCCAAGGTATTAAAGAAATAAGTGAACTTATACAATCGAATGGCTCGACCCCCGGTTTTGGATGGTACCAATTAGCCCTTGCACGTTTATATTTATACAACGGACAATTGCATGCGGCAGGCAATGCCTTAAAAAAAGCCAGCAACTTCCACGAAATTCACATGGGAACGACCTTGGGGGAATCGCATTATCAATTAACATTAACAACATTACGAATTATACGCTGGAACAATCTCATTGGGCTACAACACCAGGCCGATCGGTATTGGTGGCTTAAACCCGACAAACTATGGTACTCAATAGTATGGTATTGGCAACGTTATCAAGATAAAATAAGGTGGGTTGACTTACTTAAGAATAATCAGGAACGGGAAGCCGTATTGTATAATTTATATTCAACTGAGAGTACCATCAGTGTTGATGATTTTTTAACCTGTTTAACCAATATGTCGCCTCAGTATTTTGGGTCACTTTTTAATACTAAACGTCAACAAGATAGTCTGCGCCCTGCATTAGCACCCTATTGGCATTATGCCATTGCCAAACAATTAATAAGCCAAAAACAATGGAAAGAGGCAGAAAAACAGTTAACTACCGCATTAAAAGAAATCAATATTGAAAAGAATGCATACCAACAATTACTATCTGCCCGATGTTATGAAGCGCTTATACAATGCAAATTGGGCTTGCAGGAAAACGTACCGGCAATGTATTACCTAAATTGGTTTCTTCAATACCCACAAACCATTATGACGTCGAGTATAGCATTTCCCATTCAATGTCAATTTGAAGCTTCGCCTGAGTTAAAACCCATATCGGATGCAATTCGCAGAAGCAATTTAAACTGCGTGAACGATACGCAATTCCCACTTTTAAAATGCCGAATTATAAAGAAGGGCCAGCATGCTACCCTACAAGGAGAATGGTATTTACCAGGCCAGCACGCCCCCATCCGAACATGTACATGGACAATACATGACGACAAACCATCCAATGAAACTATCTTTCAACCCATGTTTCAGATGTAATAAAAAAAGGCCACCCGTTTGGGATGGCCTTTATAAATAATACTGTTCTACTAGCCTAAATACGCTTTCAGCGATTTGCTATAACGAGCTTTTTGGAGACGCTTAATAGCACGTTCCTTGATTTGACGAATACGCTCTTTCGTTAAATCGTATTTCATGCCAATTTGCTCAATGGTAGGACCATCATTGCCTTCCAAGCCAAAATAGGCACACACAATTTCAGATTCGCGTGGACTTAATGATTTCAAGATGCGACGGATTTCTTCACGCAAACTGTCTTGAATAACGTTTTCATCGGTATCGTCGGAACCAGTCAATAAATCGCCCATGCTTACATCTTCTGCCTCGTGAACAGGTGCATCGAGCGATGTGTGACGTGTATTGGTGACGAAAATGCTAGAAATTTCAGTTTCAGACATATCTAAAATCATCGCCAATTCTTCTACCGATGGTTCACGTTCGTTTTCTTGTTCAAACGCCATCATCGCTTTATTGGCTTTATTGTACGTGCCAATTTTATTTTGAGGTAAGCGAACAAGGCGACCTTGTTCGGCCAATGCCTGAAGAATGGACTGACGAATCCACCATACCGCATATGAAATGAACTTAAACCCTTTGGTTTCATCAAAACGTTGTGCCGCCTTAATTAAACCTAAATTGCCTTCATTAATCAAATCGCTTAAAGTTAAACCTTGGTGTTGGTATTGTTTGGCTACCGAAACCACAAAACGGAGGTTCGATTTTACCATTTTCTCGAGTGCTGCCTTTGATTCGGGACCACTACTGCGAATTTTTTGGGCTAAAACAGTTTCTTCCTCAGCGTTAATCATCGGAATACGGCTAATGTCTTGCAAATACTTCTCTACCGCTTGGCTATCACGGTTTGTAATCTGGGTTGCTATTTTTAATTGTCTCATGAACTTTCTTTTAAAGGTTTCCTTCCAAACGGCAAACTTAATCAAATCGCCTCCCGAAACATAACGGAAAACGTTAATGTAATCTTATATGAACATACGATTACAAAATAGGGTATCAGTAATCAATTACAGTCTGTCTCCCAACTTCAATGCATCAAACTTCTCGGCTTGTTGCGGGCTCATAGCCCCTTTGATATTCGATTGAATATCAGCTTTGTATTCAGCAGTTCGTGTTTGTAATAACGACTTATTGCCTTCTAAGGCTTTTAACATTTTCTGATAGCTCAAATCTTTACCTACTAAAACAGTCGTGATGCGGCTCAATTGCACATCGCTTAGGTTTAAATCAGCCTTTTTTAAAACTTCCAATTGCTTTTTAACATTGCTTGACAACTCGTTTTGCTGTGCCTGAAGAGTAAAAACGCAAGCTAAAAAACCGAGGGTAAGGAGTATATTTTTCATGGCTTAAATAAATTTGGTTCGATTGGGAGACGCAAAGTTAACACTTTCGGTTTGTGTGTTGGTAATAATATCGGTAACAATTTAAAAAAAAACCTCCCATTGGGAGGTTTTTAACTATTCTGCTGATTCAGTTGCTTCTTCCACAACCTCTTTCTGTTTTAAGTTTTTATCGCGACGGTCAATTCCTGTCTTATCGATGTATTCAGGGCGATTTTGGTCGTAAACGATACGTGTATTTGGCACTTCACCAATAATACGGAATTCGGTACGACGGTTATACTGGCGGCCGGTTGGGTTGTCTTTACCATTAACATCATTAGGACGAATTGGGTTTTTGCGACCTTCGCCACGAGCAATCATTCGTCCACGATCAATTCCCTTGGTGGCCAAGTAATCGGCAACAGCCTGGGCACGACGAACTGATAATTCATTGTTTGATTCATCGTCGCCAATATTATCGGTGTATGAACGTATTTCAACACTCACAGCGGGATTGTCTTGCATAAAGCGAACCATTGAATCCAAAGCAGCGTTTGATTCGGGTTGGAATTCTCCTTTAGCAAAATTGTAATACACATTTTGAACACGGAATTCATAATCGGACGATATCTTACGCATATAAACCGTTACAAAGGTTGTATCATCCGGGTCCATTACCGATTTACCCATAGTACTTACAGTGGTACGACCAGAGATATAATCTTTCTTGTCGGCTGTAATTGTGTAATCGCTACCTAATGGCGTGTAAAACATAAAATTAGCTTCACGCGAGAAGAAGGTATCTTTTACTGCATTGCTACGAGCATCGTTCAATTTAATAACCACTTCAGGAATTGGTTGATTGGTAGACTCATCAATAACCATACCCTTTACATAAAAGTTAGGTTCCTTGATAACACGCCAAATATCATCGCAACACGTTGGGTTCTTTTTATACATACTACCTAAACGGTTCGAAACAACATATGCATTATCTTTTGCACCCGGATCTTGTACGTAATAATAATCGTCGGCTGGCGAGTTAATGGGATAGCCCATATTCTTTAAATTCGTGTAACGGGTTGGTCCTCCTTCGGCAGTGTACACATCAAAACCACCCATCGTTTCCCAACCATTGGAGGCATAGTATAATTTACCGCGGCGTGAATCGTAGAAAGGAGTGATTTCATCTTTATACGTATTGATACGCTTTCCGCAGTTTTGTGGACGACGGTATTCTTTACGTGACGAATCGTATACAGAATACCAAATATCCCATCCGCCGGCACCTTGCATTTTACGATCGGATGAGAAGAAGAGAACCTCTTTCTTACCAATCATAGCGCAATAAGGGTGTGAATTACTCGACTCTTCGTCGTTAATACCACTTCCTACAAGAACAGGAGCACCCCATGTGCCGCTCTTGCCCGACTTATTAAATTCAGACACATAGATCTTACATTTAATTTTCATGCTGTCTTCATCGTTACATTTTGTAAAGTAGAAGCGAGAACCACCTGGGCTCCATGAACCATTACCCACATGGTATTTAGGATCGTTGAATTTACCATCGGTAAACTTCATAGCCACCTCGAAAGTATCTTTCACACGGGTACGGTCGAATTCTTTAGGCGCCCACATAAAACGTGATACATATTCGCTGCGCTTGTCTTTACCTACTTCAATAATTTTTGAAGAGCTCATCGTAGCAAACAACAAAGCCGTATCGCCTAAAGGCATTGGCGATAATTCGGTATTGATCGTGTTGATGTTTGGACCAGCATTTTTAACAAATGCACGTTCCGGATCGGCTAAAGTTTTCATAGCCATTTTACACCCATCAATTTCACGTTGGGCATAAATTTTCATTTTCTTGTTTTTCCCTTTGTAGTTTTTCAAGAAGAAGGTAAAACGATCTATGGCTTTTTCGTAATCACCGTTTTGCTTACGCATTAAAGCTTCTTTGTAAACAGCATCCGGATACTTTTCAGGTGCTGTAGCAAAAGCTTCTTCGTAGTATTCAGCAGCCGGTGCGTAATCGCGTGTGTTGAACATACATTCAGCCAACTGATAGGTGATGTAAGGGTTACGCGGTTGTTCTTTTTTCAACTGCGTGTAATAAATCTCAGCGGTGTAGTATGTCCCTATTTTGAACAAATTATCCGCCCATTTCATTTTTTTGCTGAAAGGGAGACGCGAAGCTACATCCTCTTCTTTAGAGGTTTGTGCTTGAATCGTTACTGTTCCTAAGGTTAGGAAAACAGAGATCATCGACAATAACAAAAGTTTTCTTCTCATTTATCTGAAATGTTAAATGTTGCGGTAAATATAGGGTCTATAATTCAAATTAAGAAGCCGTACCTCATTTTTTTAGAAGCGGGCGCAAGGGAAATTTACTTTTTTAGCAAAATCCAATGGGTGAGGTTGAACATAACGGAGGTTAATTTCGAAACCACCATTACCGCCAGAAGCGCCCTTTAAATCGGATGTATTGTAATCGTAAGCCACGCCTAAACGGAATCCTTTCAATTCTAATCCGGCTGTAATAATAGCCGCATCGCCCATACGCGTGTAACCTCCTAAAAATACAGCGGTAGCAACCGAACGAATATCAGGTTCACCAACCAAGTACTTAAATTCGGAACCAGCAATAATTTCGGTGGCAGCTGTTTGCGATTGATACAACAAAGCCGGTAAGATAACCAAACGAGGGTTTGCATACCAAATAACGCCTAACTGCGCATTAAGACGCATTCCTAAGCCAACTTCATTGTTTGTTTTTTGAAGAAACGATTCGCGGGGTTGGTTTAAATTATGACCCGATAAACCAATAGAATAAGCAAAATTGCCGCTTTCACCAATAGAATGTTGCCAATTTAAACCTGCAGCAGCCGTAAAATGTTGCACTTTAGGTTTCAATAATTCACCCGTGGTTCCTCCTTGGAAACCTCCATTACGGAACTCATCGCCCCAATACAAACGTTGTAAATCGATGGTTTTTTGGGTAAACCCACCTTGTAAACCTACCGACAACGACATGTTGGAGTTTTCGCCAAAAAACTTATGATAAGCGGCAGTAGCCAACGCCGTCAAATTCGCCAAATTACCATCTCCTGAACGATCGTTGTAGATGCTGATACCACCCCCTAAATGATCGTCGATGGCAATATCACGTTTGATAGGCGCATCAAAAGAACCTCCAAATGTTACATAAGGAGTAGTTACTGAATTCCATTGGTTGCGGTAAATACCCGTTACGCGATACATGCCCGAAATACCTCCCGCCAAAGCCGGATTTAATACCATGGGAGCTGCATTGAACTGCGAAAAATGCATATCCTGTGCTTGCACAGACTGCATACCCAATGCCAACATCAGCATTGCGGCCATTTTTCTGCTAATCGATTGTATGTTCATAATGTTCGTTGTCAGTTTTTTTTATCGAATTAATGAGACGTTTCCTTGCTTATAGATCCGTTTGCCGGTAGACGTTTTGGCATCGAGCACATACACAAAAACTCCCATGGGTTGTGGAACACCTTTGTAGCGTCCATTCCACCCTTGGTCGATATTGGTGGTTTCAAATACCTTTTCGCCCCAACGATTGAATATTCTAAAATAATTCAATGTAGCTTCCCCTCGTTTGATGATTTTAAGGTCATCATTGATGCTGGTACCACTACCCGGACTAAATGCGTTAGGCAAATCTAAAATAGTTTCGTCAGAAATCCTAATTGTTATTGAATCATTTATTTTACACCCGTATTCGGTGGTTCCTGTTACAAAATAGCGTGTTGTAACCGGTGGTGATGCAATCGGATTCGGAATATCGGTTCGAGTAAGGTGATAATTGGGTGTCCACAAAAAGAAAGAACAGTTCCCCAAGGGGTCCATTTCGTGGGTTTCCCCGGGGTATAATGTAACGTCGTTGCCTGCATCTAATACAGCGGCCGAAACCACATCAATCACTACACGCTCCGTATCGATACAGCCATTTAAAAAGGCACGAACCTCATATTGAATAGGCGTTTCAGCCACCGAATAAGGGGTTGCCGATAAGGTATCGCTCAGGTATAAACCGGGCGTCCAATAGTAACTTTGACCACCTTGCGCAACATAAAACACCGTATCGCCCGGACAAATTGATTTTACCCCTGGTGAAACCGCTGCAAAATCGCTGCTTTTTACATTAATAAATACCTGATCGGTATCGGAGCAACCAGCCGGTGTTGTTACTATAAAATCGAATAAAACCGATATGCTTCCGGAAAAAATAGGATCTGTGATGCTTGTACTATTCAATCCGGTTGGCGGTGCCCACAAATAGGTGTATTGATTATACCAAGCGGGCATCACCGTGCCATGCATTTGAATGGTGTCGTAATCGCACATCTCTCTATCCGGACCGGCATAAACAATTGGGTTGGGTTGCACATCAATCGAGAATGATTTCGACATATCGATGCATCCCGGAAAAGACGCGGTTACCGTGTAAGTGATATTCGAATCGGGTACCGAAATGGGATCTTCGATGTTCGGATTATTTAAATATAAAGAAGGCACCCAATTATAATTGAATAAAGGATGTCCTGTAACATTAATATTTACAGGGGCTCCGGCACATATAGCGGTGTCTCCATTGTGTAAAATAATATCGTTGGGCAATACTAAAATATTCACGGTATCTGCACCGGCACAACCCACCGCTTGTGGTTCAACATTTAAAATCAGCGAGTAATTACCCACTGTATTGTATGTGCCAATTGGGTTCGGAATGGATGTATTGTTCAAGAAGCCGGCTGCACTGCCACTCCATGTATAGGTATAAGCCTGATTCGGAACAATAACAGGGTTATATTGAATCACCATGTCTCTACAAATTATGGTATCGTTCGATACCTTAACCACGGGTGGATCGTTGATGATAATATTAATTGAATCGCACGTTGGCTGACAACCCGCGCCGGGCAATACGCCACATACAAAATAGGTGGTATTCACATTCGGACTAACCGATGGGTTTTGCAACGCCGGATTATTGATATTGGTAGCCGGCGTCCAGGTATACGTTAACGACGTATCGCCAAAGGTCATGATGTTGACGCTATCCTCTTTACAAACCGCCGTGTCGGGCGTCATGATATAGACTACAAAAGAATCATTGATCATAATGCTGGCCGAGTCTACAATATTGTTAGTGCAAGGTGCCAACTGATAAATTTTAATTTCTTCCAAGCCTTCTACCAAACCATCCGTTAAGGCCGAAATAGCAATGAATGCAATGGTATCGTTGGCAGGAATGGTAACACTTCCAAACGGCGAACCGGGTGGAATAGAACTTATATTATAATCGGCCGGGTAAGTGGCTACGCCACCAACTTGATAGTTAATTACTTGCGCAAAAGGTGTTGCCGCTGAACGGGTAACTTTAATAAACCCCGAGGCACAACCTTCAACAATATAGGGATAAGGATTATTCAGGATGCTTTGCGACTGAAACGTGATTGAATTAGACGTTAAACTTCCTTGTTTCAAAAACACACCCGAATCCAAAATTTGGTCGCCTTTATCGGCAATGGCCAATTTCAAATGATAGGTAGAACAAGGCACTACCACCGCCGAAGCAGTTAATGGCACCGTAAACCCTTGGTAATTCACTGAGGCCCCACCAGCATTGCATACAAAATACGCACATGTATTGTTCACTGCATTAAACATGGCACATCCAGGGGTTAAATTAAAACAGTTTGTATTCGCCGTATTGCAACAACCCGGCTGGTTCGGACAATAGATGGTGCTAACCCCCACCGGACAAGTTGTAGATCCGGGTACTAACGCAATATTTTTTGAATTATTGGAATAAGGACCGGTAATGCCCGGACCGCTTATAAAAAATCCGAATACATCGTTGAAATTACTACACGTAAAACTCGGATACTCAGTAGAACCAAAAACATACTGAAACTGAATACTGTCACCCAAGGGCACAAAATCGAATTCCAAAACGCAACGATCAAATGTTTGTCCACCCACCAAGGCAGTTAAATCGGGATCACCGGGAGTGCCATTCGACGTGGAAGGCCCCAAGGCAGGTCCATTCGCCCCTTGAATTCCCCCATTGGTTTGTGCTTGTCCGGATGTTAACACAATTCCCCCGGGCAAACCCAAATTCGACGTCGTAACATTAAATAATCCGTTGGCATTAGCCGAACAATTCAACGTCGGATTACTAATCGTTACCCCATTGCCAATAAGCGCTTGAGCCAAAGCAGTGGCTGTTTGATTACCGGTAACCGCAATTTGAGCACGAATAGGTACCGACATGAAAAAAATACCCATTAAAAAAATGAGTCCCATAATCGGTCGACAACGAAAAAGATGTGTGTTCATAATTCGAATGCTCAAAGTTAATTTATTTTTTTATACGGGCAACCCCTCTTTTGCCAATTAAAAAATACAGGTACAACACTAAAAATCTTAGCAACATAACTGCTTTTTTATCTTAAATCGTGTAGGTTTGTACTTCATGGCCGCCCGAAAATCCGCACGAACTAAAAAGTCTACCCCTACGCCTATTTCTTGGCAAAGTCGCTTAATATCAACGTTGAAAGACGTACCATTTGGTCGTCTCGTTGGATTTATCGTTTGTTTGTTTGGTCTCTTTCTACTAACCGCCCTTGCTTTTTACTGCTCCACGTGGCAAAACGACCAATCGAACTTGTACACCACGAGCTCATGGCACCTGCTTTTAAACCCCAATCAAGGTTCGTTTGCCCATCCCTTGGGCGCTGCCGGCGCCCACCTTGGCCATTTACTCATCTTCAAAGCCTGGGGAATTCCTGCCTTTTTACCGGCTCTCTACCTGTTTTTTTGGGGAGCACAACGCTTCCTGAAATTGCGGTGGTTCAAACCACTTCGAACCTTCTTTTTCATGTCGGTTGCTACCCTATTTTTAAGTTTAGCAATGGCCCAATTGGGAAAAATACTCGCATCGGAACTCCCTCTGGGCGGATTAATGGGCCGTTTTTACATTGAAAAAGGCGAAAAAGTGATGGGTTCAACACTGCTATCGCTCATGTTGGGTGCGTTAACGCTTATTGGACTTATTTACGGTTTATTATCGTTGCCCAAACTGAATGTCAACTGGCAATGGCCGAATTTTTACAATCCGTTTAAACGCTCAGTCAATCCTGTTTTAAATACCCCCGAACCACAAGAAGCAGAGGAAGTACAAGAAGAAATACCCTCCGAACCTCAACAAGAACCTCAACAAGAACCTCAAGAAGAAATACAACTTGAACAACAAGAACTAATACATTTTGAACCACACGTTGAAACAGAAGAAGCACTACAACCTGTAACACCCGAAGAGCCTGTTTCTGAACCGGTGATTGCCCTAGAACCCATCATTACGCAAGAACCCGAAGCAGTATCAAACCCTGAACCGGAAACAGCCGATTTAAGTTTTGAAGTCCACACAGCCGCCAATACAGCCGACGATATACCCGTAGCCCAAAAAACCGTGGCCGGCGACGAACCCTACGACCCTTCCCTCGAACTGCGCAATTACAAATTCCCCACGCTCGATTTACTCGATCAACGCAGTCTCAGCGATATCACCATCGATAAAAACGAACTCGAAAACAACAAAAATCAAATCATCAATACGCTGAAAAGTTTTGGCATCGCCATTGCAAAAATTTCAGCCACGGTGGGCCCAACGGTTACCCTCTACGAAATTGTTCCTGCCGAAGGCGTGCGCATTTCCAAAATCCGCAACCTCGAAGATGATATCGCGCTTTCGCTCTCGGCCCTTGGTATTCGTATCATTGCGCCCATTCCCGGCAAAGGCACCATTGGGATTGAAGTCCCCAACTTGAAAAAACAATTTGTATCGATGCGTACGTTGATTGCGTCGGACAAATTCGTCAACAACGATCACAGCTTGCCCATTGCCCTTGGCAAACGAATCGACAACGAAAACTATATTGTAGACCTTGCCAAGATGCCGCACTTGTTGATGGCAGGCGCTACCGGTCAAGGTAAATCGGTGGGTATAAATACCATCCTCGTTTCGCTCTTATACAAAAAACATCCATCGCAATTAAAATTTGTGATGGTGGATCCAAAGAAAGTGGAACTCTCCGTGTATCGCCTCATCGAAAAACATTTTCTTGCTAAACTGCCCAACGAAGACGAAGCGATTATCACCGATACCAAAAAAGTAATCAATACCCTCAATGCGCTTTGCATTGAAATGGACAATCGATACGATTTGTTGAAAGATGCCGGTGTGCGCAATATCCGCGAGTACAACGAGAAGTTCATTCAACGCCGTTTATTGCCCACCAAGGGACACAAATATTTACCCTTCATTGTATTGGTGGTGGATGAATTTGCCGACCTCATTATGACCGCCGGCAAAGAAGTGGAACTTCCCATTGCCCGTATTGCGCAATTGGCGCGCGCGGTAGGCATTCACTGTATCATTGCCACGCAACGACCGTCGGTGAATGTAATTACCGGTACCATCAAAGCCAACTTCCCGGCGCGGGTAGCGTTCAAAGTGTCGGCGAAAGTCGATTCGCGCACCATCCTCGATGCCGGTGGCGCGGAGCAACTCATCGGCCAAGGCGATATGCTCATCCTCAATGGCAGTGAACTCGTTCGCTTGCAATGTGCGTTTGTCGACACGCCCGAAGTGGAACGCATTGTGGAATTTATTGGTCAACAACAAGGCTATCCCGAAGCCTTCGAATTACCCGAATACGAAGGCGCCGATGGCGGCGATTTAGGCGGTGGTGGGTCGAGCAAATCGCTCAAAGAAGTAGACCCCATGTTTGAACAATGTGCTCGTTTGGTAGTCACATCAGGCAGTGGTTCAACGTCGATGTTGCAACGCCGTTTCAATTTAGGTTATAATCGCGCCGGCCGCATCATGGATCAACTCGAAGCCGCCGGCGTAGTGGGCCCTGGCAGTGGTGGCAAACCCCGCGACGTGATGGTGCATACCGAAGCCGAATTGGAAGAAGTACTACGCGCGATTATCAAATAATTTTGAACCGGCGCCATCGCTCCCACTACGTTTCTCGCTCCCTTTTTGGGCGTGCCCTCAGGGGGGAATCCAACAGCCACTCTGTTTCCGGCTTACCAGCCCCCCCTCGGTCGGGCTTCTACGGGCTCCGCTTCGCTTCGGCCCCGTATCGTTCCTCACGGGGCTAAACCCTGCGTATCCCTCACGCGAAAATCGATTCCCCATCAAAGGTTTACTTAAACGATAATAAGTGTTTAAAAACAGTTCTTTATGTTGAATTAAACTATTTTTACAACACAAATTACGAACATGCTGAAAAATTCTCCATTCAAATTGCCCCCACTCGAATTGCTTCAACTTGATGCCATGCCGCTCAATCCAAAAGCACAATCCATTGCCAACCAATGGCTCGATGAAACGCAAATCAACGACTATCTTCAATTTGTTTTGGGGGTATTGCACAACAATGATATTTCGCCGGATGCATTATATATCCAACAAGAAGACGATCATCTATATAAGCTCTTGTTTGCCATCAAAGAACAAGATTTTTTAAAGCCCAACATGTTGACAATTTACGAGGATCTTTTTATGGAAAAAAAGATAAACAAACTGCATCGGCAGCCGGTTTGCTATGCCTCATTTATGCCCTACAGCACCACTATCAACGAATCGGCTTTAGCTGCCGATGAATTTTGGTTGAAATATAATTTCATGGCATGTCGTTGAAACATGCGCAACATAATGAAAAGGCCAGTATATTATTACTTTCATCCAATACCTATTATGATTGGGTAATTACCACATCGTTCTATGCCGCCCTTCATTATGTTGAATTTGCGTTATTCCCTTTTAAAATGGATGGAATAAAATTCATAGATTTTAATACGTATCATGCTTTTTCAATAAACCGGAATAAGCCAAAATACAGTAAACACAAATCTCTTTCTATGCTATTTGAATTGAAACACCCTAGAGGGAGTTTTTATTACCAATGGTTATTTGAGCAATGCATGCATGTAAGATACACGAATTATCAAGTATCAAAAGAGACTGCTATTCTATCGATTAATTATCTAAATGAGTTAAAAAAAATTATGGGTATTAGTTCCGAAGCTATTTGATATCAATATAAAATGTGTCATAAAAATTCTTATCCTACATCAAGGAGTCTTCAATACTGGGCGAGTATTTTTGATAAAAATTAAACAGTATGAAAACACTCTTTTTATCCTTGTTATTGTCGAGTACTTTTTTGATGAGCGAAGCCAAACATCATCGCGAAAAAAATCAGTCGAGCGAAACAAAAAGCGTTAGTCAAACAATCACAAACGAAACTACCTCTCCAATAACACCAACCTTAAAGGCTGGCACAGGTCCGGGCAAAAGTCGTACCATACGCACCGGTTTAATTATGATGGGGAGTGGCTTAGTGGGTACCATTGGCGGTGGTGTAATAACTGGCAATGGCTATTCGAACGAAAACAGTGGCGCCATGGTAGCCGGCTTTGGATTAATGGTAGGCGGATTACTCAGTGGATTATCCGGTACTGTTGTAACCATTGTTGGATTAGCCATGCCCCGCGATTAATTTCTTTTTACAGCAATGAAAAAAAATGCTGAGCGAAATGGCTCAGCATTTTTTTATTTCCGTTCCGTATTGAGAAAGAAACACAGCGATTATGTTTGTACCCGTTCCCAGAACAGATTTTAATTTGATTTAAGGTGCCGGCAAGCCAAACAGCAACGAACAACATCATAGTTCATCATTGCATTTTCAAATCGTAATTCCTCCAAACATGTCAATGTGTTATTCCGGGCTACCGACAATCCAAGCCTGCCTCAGGCGGGTGAAATAACAATAGAAACAAATCGCATAACCCCTTGCTCCAACCAGCCCGCCTCAGGCGGGTGGAACAACAATAGCAAAACGCAATCTATCATCGAACAAAACACTAGCCCGCCTTAGGCGGGTGAAACAACAATATAAACAAATCGCATAACCCCTTGCTCCAACCAGCCCGCCTCAGGCGGGTGAAACTAACCTATACAAACAAAGCTGAAGAAAGATTCAGGCGATGAGAAATAGCCTTGATGGCAGCGGAAAGCGTTTGCGACGAAGGAGCAAACCTTGGAGCGAACAGCAAGACGGTTGCTGAAGAAAGTTCAACCGATGCGCTTCAAAAAAAAATGATGGTGTAAAAACAACAACGGTCCAGGAGAACCTGAACCGTTGTTTGTGGGAGCACACGGGTTCGAACCGCGGACCCTCTGCTTGTAAGGCAGATGCTCTGAACCAGCTGAGCTATGCTCCCTTTGTCTGCCCCGATGCAATCGGGAGTGCAAATATACACGAACATATGATTCTACCAAAATTTCGTGTATAAAAAATAAAACTGCAAGTCGTAAGCCGGATTCTGTGCAGTTGCTTGCGCAACCTGGCCATCATTTATCTGGGATGTTTATCGCTAAACACCTCGTGCTGTCTACCCGTGAACATCGAACGAGCCGCCCTCAAGCGTTCACTTATTTGACATTGCAGCCTGTAAGGTTTACCCCCGGCTCGGTTGCCCGAAACCGTCGTGCGCTCTTACCACACGTTTTCACCCTTACCTCGTAAACACAAGGCGGTTATTTTCTGTGGCACTTTCTGTGTGCTTTGCAACACACCCACCCGTTAGGTGGTACATTGCTCGGTGCTGTCCGGACTTTCCTCTGTGTTGCCACAGCGATAGCCTGACTTGCAGTTTGGGCAAAGGTACATCATGCCCGCCCTCGTAGGATGCGGATGCTTAAAAAAATCCAAGCGCCGAGGGCGAGGTATTTTAATACAATGGGCCAATATTTGTTTTGCGCTTCGTTTTGTATTGGCAGAATACCCGGAGCACTTAGCAGAAATTCGTTGAGCTTACTTCGAAGCGATTGCAAGTGTAAGACATTGTTTTTTTGGTGTACATATAGTTGAGCGTCTTGGGCATAATCGGCTTTTACAGGCTCTTCCAATACTGATTGTTTTTGTACATCAAATAAACTCAGTGCCTTGCCCGATGTTGATCGTACCAACGGGAATTGGTGGGTTAAATCGGTCAGCAACCAACGTTTATTTTCCTCGCTCCACGTTTCGCTTACTATGTGCCAACGGGTATTCGATTTTAGTTCAATATCGCGAACGGCCAACCCAGCAACGCGTGCAAAAAAACCATATATGGCCACATAATTGGAACAATAAAAGGAGGCGTGTTGATAGCGAATTTGTTGGAACTGTTCGCAAGGTGTTTGTTGCATTAAATCGG
>JBIKQE010000128.1:0-6351 GCA_044349815.1 Chitinophagaceae bacterium
GAATGGCTTGGTGATTTTGAATTTCAGTTCCAAAAGCTTTGCGCTCTTTCGAATATTTGAGGGCTAATTCGTAGGCGCCGCTGGCAATACCTAAGGCTTGTGCGGCAATACCAATTCGTCCACCGCTCAATACTTTCATGGCGAAGGTGAATCCAAAGCCATCGTCGCCAATTCGGTTTTCTTTAGGCACCTTCACATCTTGGAACATGATAGTGTGCGTATCGGAACCACGAATACCCATTTTATTTTCTTTGGCACCAACGGTTACACCCGCCCATGCTTTCTCTACAATAAAGGCATTGATTCCTTTGTGCTTCTTTGCTACATCGGTTTGTGCAATTACTAAATAATGCGAGGCACTGCTGCCATTGGTAATCCAGTTTTTAGTACCGTTTAAAATGTAGTGATCGCCCATATCGATGGCCGTGGTGCGTTGCGACGTGGCATCGCTACCCGCTTCGGGTTCGCTCAATAAAAACGCGCCAATCACTTCACCTTTGGCTAAAGGCACTAAATATTTTTGTTTTTGTTCTTCCGAACCATATTCTTCCAAGCCCCAACAAACCAAGGAATTGTTCACACTCATACATACCGAAGCGGAAGCGTCGATTTTTGAAATTTCTTCCATGGCCAATACATACGAAATGGTATCCATACCGGCACCGCCGTATTTTGGGTCAACCATGATGCCCATCATCCCCAATTCGCCTAATTTTTTCATTTGTTCGGCGGGGAACTTTTGGTGCTCGTCGCGTTCAATTACGCCGGGTAATAACTCCGTCTGCGCAAAGTCGCGGGCGGCTTGTTGTATCATTTTTTGTTCTTCGCTTAGCTGGAAATTCATACAAGTGTTTTTTGCGCCACAAACATACAATTTTTTTAGCGCTTATGGGTCGATTTTACCAATGTAGTATTGGTATAAATAGAATCCGTGTATCTTTGACTTTCTCATGATTGAAGTACAACATATCAGCAAAGCCTTCGGCCCTAAAGCCGTGCTGAACGATGTTTCGTGTGCCATGGAAAGCGGCAAGGTAAATTTGATTATTGGCACCAGCGGAAGCGGCAAAACCGTCCTCATCAAGTGTATTGTGGGACTTCTACCTGTAGATCAAGGGGCAATTTTGTATGAAGGGCAAGATTTTGTTACCATGAACGACCGCGACCGTAAGCAATTACGGACCCAAATTGGTATGTTGTTTCAAGGTTCTGCCTTGTTTGATAGTTTAACCGTGGAGCAAAATATCATGTTTCCCTTGGATATGTTCACTCAAATGGGCGCAACCGAGAAGAAAAAACGAGTCAATGAAGTGCTCGATCGGGTGAATTTGGTGGATACCAACCTTAAATTTCCGGCCGAACTCAGTGGCGGAATGAAAAAAAGGGTGGCCTTGGCGCGCGCCATTGTGCTTAACCCGAAATACTTGTTTTGCGATGAACCTAATTCAGGCCTCGACCCTCAAACATCGCTGGTAATTGATAAACTGATTCTCGAAATCACGCGCGATTATAAAATAACCACCATCATGAATACCCACGATATGAACACGGTGATGGAAGCCGGCGACCATATTGTGTACCTGCACAAAGGCCAAAAACAATGGGAAGGCAGTAGCGACGAGATTATTTTTAGTCAAGATCCGTTTTTAAACGATTTTATTTTTGCCTCGCAATTCTTTAAAGATGCCAAAGACATGCGCATTATGCAAGTAAAAAACAAAACGGCCCAACCATAATAGATATGGATACGCACGATTCGCGCTACCAACAAGCCCTGCAATTTTTATTCGAACAATTACCCATGTTTACTCGGATTGGCGCCGCCGCGTACCGACCCGACCTTGGCAATATTGTTGCCCTTTGCGAAGCGTTAGACCAACCACACACAAAATTTAAAAGTATCCACATTGCCGGTACCAACGGCAAAGGCAGTTCCAGCCATTTTTTGGCTTCGGTGTTGCAAGCCGCCGGTTATAAAGTAGGCTTGTATACCAGTCCGCATGTAGTGGATTTCCGCGAACGGATTCGCATCAATGGCCAAATGATGCCACCCGCTCTCGTGGTTGATTTCGTGGAACGCATTCAATTATTGAGCGAAAAAATGCAACCTTCTTTTTTCGAAATCACCGTGGCCATGGCCTTCGATTATTTTGCGCAAGAAGCCGTAGATATTGCCGTTATTGAAGTAGGCCTAGGAGGGCGTTTAGACAGTACCAATATTATTACCCCCGAGGTATCGCTGATTACACAAATCAGCTACGATCACATGAATTTATTGGGCAATACCCTGCCCGAAATTGCCCGCCAAAAAGCAGGAATTATCAAACCCAATGTGCCGGTTGTGATCAGTGAAGACCAACCCGATATTCAACCGGTTTTCTTGGCCGAAGCCCTGAAACAAAAAACGCGCATTTATTATGCTTTCGAGCAATACCCATTGTTGCAACATCACGATGGCGAAACGCCGGGCACTCGCAGGGTGCGTTACCTCGATGCCGCGCATGCCGATGTGCTCTCATTCACGCTCGGCGCCCAAGGCGAATACCAAGCCAAAAATGCCGCCGGGGTATTAACCGTAATAGACATACTCCGCCAACAAGGATGGTCCATTTCAGCCGAGGCCCTTAGCACGGGACTTCGCGAAGTAAAAACCCGCACGGGATTACGAGGTCGTTTCGATTGGATAAGCACCAAACCCAATATTATTTTAGATGTATCGCACAACGAAGCCGGACTAAAAGGCTTGTTTGAACAATGCCGCAAAATTCCCCACAACAAATGGTGGATTATTACCGGCATGGTGCAAGACAAAGATGTGGATGCCGCGTTGCTTCAATTTCCTCGCGAAGCGTATTATTTATTTACCCAAGCCCCCATTCCCCGCGCCTTGCCTTTTGAAACCTTAGCCGAAAAAGCCAATGCGGCCGGGCTCCAAGGCGAGCCCATTCGTTCCGTGGCCGGTGCCATACAAAAAGCCATTCAGGAAGCCCAGCCCGATGATTTAATTTTGGTTACTGGCAGTTTTTTCATTCTCGATGTAGCCTATCAGTACTTTGGCATGGAATAATACCCATTATGCCACCTTTTAGGAGGATATAAGACACAAAAATCGCTAATTCCCTGTAAATTAGCCGTTCAAACGTATACGATGGCGTCGAAGAAGAAGAAAAACACCCCAGCTCCAATATCGGCTACCCCACCCGATACAGCTACATATATCAACGAATTGAATACGCCAAGACCTACCGAGGCTTGGTGGTCGGTGCTTACACGAGGCGCCATTCCATACGCCATCGTAGCTATATTGTCGGTATTGTTGTATGCCAATACCTTCAAACACCAATTCGCCCTCGACGACGATATAGTGATTTGCAAAAACGACCATGTATTAAAAGGCCTCGCCGGATTACCCGATATTTTTTCGAAAGATTTATTCGATAGCTTCTATCGACAAATGAATACCAAAAGTCAATTATCCGGCGGTCGCTACCGTCCTTTATCGGTAGCCAGTTTCGCCATCGAACAAGAATTCATAGGCACCCGCAACGACGCTAATTTCGAAGCCAATTGCTGGGACGAAAATAAAAATGGTATTCAAGAAAAAACAGAAGACATCAACAATGATGGACTCTTCAACGATAAAGATTGCCGAAGCAAAGGCTTCACCTTCCGCCATATCAACAACGTATTATTTTACGCCTTGGCATGTTGCATCTTGTTTTGGTTTTTAGCCACGGTGGTATTTCGTCAGCAAGCCCTGTTGGCTTTAATAACTACGTTATTGTTTGCCGCCCATCCACTCCACACCGAAGTAGTAGCCAATGTAAAAAGTCGCGACGAAATTTTTGCTTTTCTATTTATTCTGTTATCGCTCATCATGGCCTACAAATATCAAATGGAAGCGAAAATGAAGCACGCTATTCTCTCCGCATTGGCTTTTTTAGCCGCCTTGCTGTCGAAAGAATATGGCGCTACCTTATTAGGCCTGATTCCAATATCGTGGTATTTAAGCACAACCGATAAAAAGAGCGTCGGCAACTTCACCAAATTAATGGGTTGTTTAGTGCTTGCTTTTGTAGTGTATTTATTAATGCGTTCGCAAGTTGGCCTCGATTTAAGTCGCTCCGATTTACAAGAAAAAGAAATTCTAAACAGTCCGTATTTATTGGCCGATGAAACCCAAAAATTAGCCACTAAAATTTTCATCTTCCTCAAGTATTTTATCTTATTGATTCTCCCCCACCCCTTGAGTTCCGATTATGGCTACAACACCATAGCCTACAAAGATTTCTCCGATCCGTTGGTATGGTTGAGTTTACTCAGTTTAGGCGCTTTGGTGTGGATTGGGTGGCGCGGCTTCAAACAAAAACACTGGAGCCTGTTTGCCGTAGCGTTTTATTTATTCAACATCGCGTTGGTAACCAACATTATTTTCAATGTGGGTGCCACCATGGGCGAACGTTTGGCCTTTCATTCATCACTGGGCTTTTGCATGTTGCTCGCATACGGCTTGTATTTCCTTTCGCAAAAAATCAACAAACCTGAATTGGCTTTGCTTATCACCTTGCCCATTGTAGTGGCTTACAGTGTTAAAACCATCGGCCGCAACAAAGCCTGGGAAAACGATATCACCCTCGCCCTCACCGACGTAGAAATCTGTCCAAACAGCACCGCCCTCAACGGTAACGCCGCCTCTCGTTGTCTCGATTTAAGCGAACTACCGGCCAATGTTGCACGCCAAAAAGAACTCGTAGAAAAATCCATTCAATATGGCCGCAAAGCCCTCGGCATTCATCCCGGCTTTGTGAACGGTTATTTGAACATCGGTATCGCCTTTGCCAAAATGGATATGCTCGATAGTGCCAAAGCCTCGTGGGATAAAGCCTTCCGAATATATCCTAATCACCCAAACAAAACCATGTATTACAATATGTTGGCCAATTCGTATTGGGTGAAGGGGTATAACATGGGCACCAAACAGCAATGGGCCGATGGCAAGCAACTCCTCCTCAAAGCCGTCGCCCTCGATTCCATGAATGTACGTTATTGGTACGATTTAGGCGGCTTCGCCTTCAATTCAGGCGATCAAGGATTAGCCCGCGAAGCCTGGATGCGCGGCTACCGAATCAATCCCAACGATTCCAGTATCCAACAAGTAAAAGCCTTCCTCGGAGTTCAATAGAATACGTCTAACAAGTTTTCTTTTTGGGTCATCATCGTCCGATTCCTCGTTCGGCGCAATTGCGTCGCACACGGCAGCACCATCGCCTTTCTGATCGCCGCTTTGCATCAATGCCCCTACACTTTCAACATTAAAAATCGTGTAATCATAAATCGTCACGCGCATTTTTTCTCCATCCCGCTGCGAAAATACCTCTCTTCCTCAGTGAAATGAAGTTCCTTACTTCTTCTCATTCATGAACGTTATGCCTCAACGCCTTAATACGCTTTATTGGGCAACCACAAGGGCACGCCCCTAGAAACAAACATCCTACCCTACTGCATTCGTGCCTACATGCGCTCCGGTGCCTCTATCCCCAACAAACCCAATCCATGCCCTAAGGTCCTCTTCACCATCTCACACAATCCCAACCTAAACGCCATCGCCTCATTCCCCTCCGCCTTCAACACCGAATGATTCGTCAAAAATCCATTGAACACTTTCGCCGTTTGATGCAAGTACTGGCAAATCAAAGCCGGATTATACTCCGCCCCTGCATCCTCCAACACCATCCCATACTGCTCTAATTTCTTCACCACATCCTTCTCCTCCGCATCCAATCCAAACCCACTAAACTCTTCGCGTTCAATCCCTTCTGCCTTTTTTAAAATCGAACAACAACGCGCATACGTATACTGCACAAAGGGCCCTGTATACCCCTGAAAATCGATACTCTCCTGCGGGTTAAACACCATCTTCTTCTTCGGATCCACCCGCAACAAATAAAACTTCAAGGCGCCCAAGCCAAGCGTTTCATATAAACGCAACTTTTCTTCCTCCGTAAAATGGTCCACCTTCCCCAACTCCTCTGTGTTCTTCTTCGCCATCGCCAACATCTCATCAATCATATCGTCGGCATCTACCACGGTTCCTTCCCTGCTTTTCATCTTTCCTGTTGGCAATTCAACCATCCCATACGATAAATGAAAGATGCCCGGCGCACAAGGTTCACCCATCTTTTCCAAAATCAATTTCAACACTTGCATATGGTAATTCTGTTCATCACCAATCACATAAACCGATGTATCGGTACGATGTTCATTGTACTTTAATACCGCCGTACCAATATCTTGGGTAATGTAAACCGAAGTGCCATCGCCACGCAACAACAACTTCTGATCTAAACCATC
>JBIKQE010000129.1:0-6348 GCA_044349815.1 Chitinophagaceae bacterium
AATCGTACGCTTGTTGGGTGATGTTCCACGACAGGGCTTGGTATTGAAAGTTGAACGATTGGTTGATAGTGGCCATGCATCCGGTGCTGTCTACTACATCAATAAATTGGTAAAGTCCGTTTGTAAAAAACACATCGGTATTAGCTTGTGTCAATATTTTCTGTTGGACACTACCATTGAACGTGTAATTAAGTATCCAAGGGCCATTTCCTTGCAAGGCGAAATTGATTTTGGTTTTGTTCGAATCGCAATCGTAAATGGGAGTGAGGGTATTGATGCCAATAGGGTTAAAATTAAATTGAAAGGAGTCGGGCATGCTTAATACACAGCTAAAACTATCCTGAATAACAAATTGCTTGTGTTCGCCATTGCCGAAAAGGGTGTTGTAGTTTCCGTTTTGTTGCCAAGTTGTGGTTTGGTTATTTATTATACCAGAAACACTAAATGGACTTGCTCCTTGAATATTGAGAGAAGCAGCCACGCTATTGGAAAGACAGTTGTAATTTTGAATTTGCCATTGGGCTTGTAAGGGAGGGCTTGGGTTATAGTGAAAAGTGTCGGATCGGTAACCAAGGTGTGGACTAGCATCATGCAAACTATCAATCCAATATTGTCCTGCTTGGAATAATCGTAAAACCGTATCGCTAGCTACATTGTTGAAGGTAGCAATGGCATTTCCGTTATGCCATAAACTAAAGGAAAAGGGGGCTGTTCCTATGAAGTGAAGGGGTAGATTGATGCTGTCTTTAGTACATCCCGGTATTGAAGGTTGAATTTTTATTTTTGGCTTGAGGATACATCGGTTAAAAAATGTATCCATATTGTTGCATGGCGGAAAGGCATGGTTGGTATACCCATAAAAGAAGGAAGCATTTCCAGCATCCTGATAAAATGTTTTGGTATATCCACTGTCTATATCTAATTGCGCAATGGGGGCGTCGTTTTGCGGAAGGGTAAATAAGAATTGCGTTTTTACTTGCTTTAATCGGTTCTTGAGCGAATCTTTTGTATAAATGGTTTGATAGGGGCCATAAAAAATAGCGTTTACATTTTGCGAATTTAAATCGTTGTCGACCAATACACTGTACCCCGACGAAATCAAGGCGGCATCTGGTTCGGCCATTAACGATATCCAATGTGCCACTTTTCCACCTGTCGATAAGCCCAATACAATAACTCGCTCATACTCCTGTTTTAAATATTTGACCATCGCTACATATTCAATCAGTCGAGTAATACCCGGTGCTCGATTGTCTGCATTCAAATAGTTCAACAAAAAAGAAGGTGCGATACTCGATTTCATTTTTTTCTTATTGAAATAAATGGCACGCTGTTCTTCGTTGGGACTAGTCATTACATATACATCACCTTTTGTTTTTAAATAATTCATGGTGGCACAATTCGTATTGTGATAACCTTGATTATCGAAAAACTGTTTAATTAAATTCGTGCCAGAGCCCAATACAACCATATAAGCTACTTTGTGTTGGCCATTGTTGTGCGATGAATCTAACAGGGCTCGTGCGTATCCGGTTTGTCCGTTGAGGGTAAAAGGCAAAACCCGAAATGCTTGAGGTAAGTTGAACAAGTTGATAGCGGTGTTCGATTCCAAGCTGTCGATACTGTTGTTGATCAAGCTATCGTTGAGTAAATGGTTCGCAGGTTGAATGCCTGCATAACAATTGGCATACTCGGGTGTTTGAAACGGAAATTCTTGTTGTGCTTGGGTATAGAAATTTGGTACTGAGTTAACTTCCGGACGAATAAACCAATTACCTGGATAGTTCCAATACGAAATCCAAACCTGTTCGGTAGCCACAGAGTTTAAAAATAGACTATCGGCGGAACTAACTTGCGCGTTAAGGGGTTGGATGAAATACAACATCAGCCCTAATAACTGCAACTTTTTGTATGCGCGTTTTAGCCGTTTCATGTTATTCGTTATTCGTATCTATGGTGCGAATAATTCGGGCAGGTACACCGGCAATAACCACATTAGAAGGAAATGATTTCGTTACTACGCTATTGGCACCCACCGTTACATTGTTGCCCAATTCAACCCCGGGTAAGATAGTTACGTTGCCGCCAATCCAACAATTTTCACCAATGCGAACCGATTGAACATCGTATTTATTTCGGTCTATAACATCGTGATTGGATGTTTGAATATTTACGTTCCACGCCCACAAGGTACCATCGCCAATATGCAAGGTAGACCCCGTTGCAATTCCAAAATAGCAACCGCCACTAACGGCAAAGCTCTTCGATATTTTATCGTCGTTTTTATTAAAATGAATATTGCTTGCTCCTGCCACTAAAGAAGTATAATGAACTGAATAAGGCACATCGTTATTTACCCCATTAATTTTTTGGAAAACCCAGTTAGTATAAAACAACGACGCCGGTATATCGATGAAATACCTTGAGCCTGTTATTTTGTATAGGGCTTTTATGGCCTTGTGAATCATTCCCATCATACGAGCAAACGGTAAAGTTTATGTCCAAAATACGGAATTTTTCCGAACAGTCCTTCCAAGGCTGAAATATCGAGAAATTTTTGTTTGATGAGAAACAACACCAGCGGGGGAACGGTGCAGATTCCTGCCAACAAGAATTGCCATATAAGGGGGAGGTTGAGTTGATTGCTTCCCCATTTTATAGCGCCTGCCCAAGCAACCGAAAAAAATAAAATTTGTACAAGGGCTTTCATATCGATGTATTCTGCATACCGCACGTTCAATTGCCGAATGGTAAAATGCAATTGCATGCCCGCTAAAATATAAACACTTATAATAGTGGCTAGGGCACATCCCACTATACCCCATAGGCCCGATAACCAGAGGTTTAGCCCAATGTTTAAAATCATAAAAACAACGAAACTAATTAGTACATATACCGACTTCTTCATTAATATTAAAATATCGGTATAATTCTGAAGCCGTATTAATAAGGCCATTGTAAAAACAATAAACACCGTATAGCTATCAATGTATTTTTCAGATAAATACAACACAATGAATTCGCGACTAAAAAATATAAAGAAGAACGCTACGGGGAAAATAAATACGGCCGTAGAGGTCATTATTTTTCGCTTAGCTTCGGCTACTTTACCAAACGAACGATCTTGAATGTGCCGCATCAAATCGCTCATGAAAATCATTGATATAGTTCCGTACAAGGCTCCAATAACCGGTATTTCAACGCTGCCATTTCGGTATATGGCGTATTGACTTTCATTCAGGCGGGTGCTAATAACAAAGCCTGAAATATAAGTATACGAGGCCCCTAATATTTCAACCAAATAAAGCGGTAATCCTATTTGGAAAATATCGCGTAAAACCGCTGGCTGAAATCGCCCATGCATATGGCCGGCCCGTTTTAACACCACCCATTGAATTATACTGCTTATTATGGGTTCGGCCGCATAAATCACCAACAGCCATTCAATGCTTTTTAAATATTGTATGCAATAGAAGCCCAAGGCTAGTTTAATAAAATTAGATACTATGGAGAGCGTCATCACAACGCGTGTTTTCTCAATTTTAATCAAAGCTTGATTAAAGACCAAGTTCAATCGGCTTCCCAACAAGCTAAATGCATACAACCGAAGTAAAGGGCCTAATAATGGATTATTAAACCAATAAGGAACGCCAATAGAAAAAACCAAACACAATAAAAATCCAAGAACGCCGGCAATGCCCGTAAACTGTAAAACAGTCTTTAAACTATCTTCAAATTTATAATGGGTATTGGCATACAGCATCATGGCCATTTGCAGGATGGCAAATGAGCAAAGCGTGTTTATGAGTTCCGAAATAAATAATACCTGACCATAAGTGCCGTAAACAGCTTGCGGCAATGCCCTCACCAAATAAGGCGTAAATAAAAAAACAACCAGAATATTGACGGTCTGCGAAACGACCAGTAAAAGAATATGGGTTGCCTTGTTGGCCACGGCGTTTATTTATTGGTACATTCGTTCGATGATATCGACCACTTTTAATCCTTCCAACGCATTGGTAGTTATGGTGGCCCGATTCTTCAACACATCCACTACATTTTCAATAATGAAATGATGATTGGCTGCAGATCCTTTATAAGCGCCATAATCGTTACCCGGATTGGTTGGGGGGAGTTCAGGCATGGTATAATCTTTCACATGGCAAACTTCTACCTTGTCCATGTATTGCCCGCCAATTTTCACACTCCCATGTTCGGCAATAATGGTCATGGAACTTTCTAAATTTTTATCCCAAATACTGGTAGAAAAATTCAAACAACCCAATCCACCATTTACAAATTCGAAATTGATGGTGCCGCTGTCTTCTTTAAATTCAGTTAATGTAGCGTGGTTGAAATTCGCAAAGCGCGACTGTATATTTTGAATATCGCCAAACAACCAATACATCAAATCGATAAAATGCGAAAACTGAGTAAACAAGGTGCCGCCATCCAATTCTTTTTTTCCATGCCAACTGTCGGCTTTGTAATAGCGTTCATCGCGGTTCCAATAGCAATTCAATTGCATCATAAAAATTTTGCCTAGTTGGCCGCTGTTTATGAGTTCTTTTATCCAAACACTGGGAGGGCTATACCGATTCTGCATTACAGCAAACACTTGTTTGTGTACGTGTAAGGATTTGTAAATTACTTTTTCGGCATCTTGGCGGTTTAAAGCCATTGGTTTTTCAATCACCACATGTTTTTTTGCTTCTAAAGCCAATAAGGCATGTTCAGCATGAAAGCCGTTCGGGCTAGCAATATTTATAACATCAATGTCGTTAACCAACGAAGATGCTAATAAAGCTTCAATCGATGAAAAGAACGGAACATTGTAATGGTCAATTCCTAAGCCCGCGGGGTCTTTGATGTCTACCAAGGCCACTAATTCCGATTCCTCGTTGCGGCTAATCATCTCAGCGTGGCGTTTGCCGATATGGCCACAGCCTATTACTGCAAATTTTATTTTATTGTTCATGCCTTACGAAATTCGGGTTACGGTATTTTGTTTTAGTTGATAATGCTGTCCACTCTCCTCACATACAGCTAAACCTTCTTCATTAAAAGAAAGACGATGACCATATTCGCTCATCCATCCAATATGTTTGGCCGGATTGCCTACCACTAAGGCGTAGGCAGGTACGGTTTTGGTTACAACGGCACCGGCACCTATAAAGGCATAGGGCCCAATATCGTGACCACAAACAATGGTGGCATTAGCGCCAATACTCGCCCCTTTGCCTACATGCGTTTTATCGTATTGTCCGCGGCGATTAACACCACTCCGTGGGTTTATAACATTGGTAAAAACACACGATGGGCCAAGAAACACATCATCGTCGCAGGTAACACCGGTATAAACCGATACATTATTCTGTATTTTGACATTATTGCCTAAAACAACTTCGGGCGAAATGACTACATTTTGTCCAATATTGCATTTTTTACCAATAACACATTGGCTCATAATATGACTAAAATGCCAAATTTTAGTGCCTTCTCCTATTGTACAAGGTTCATCGACAATGGCAGAAGGGTGTACGTAATATTGTTCTTCCATAACAAGTATTCAACAAATGTAACAATTTGTAAAGATAGCCTATGTTCGATTATTCAGGCAAATCGAGTAAGTACTCGCCGTAGCCACTTTTCTGAAGCGGCCGGGCAATGGTTTCAAGCTGTTCTCGGGTTATAAAGCCCATTCTATAAGCTACTTCTTCAATACAGCCTATTTTAATACCTTGGCGTTTTTCTATAACCCGTACAAATTCAGTCGCATCGTGTAAACTATCGAAGGTGCCGGTATCGAGCCAGGCCGTGGTTCGGTCTAAAACAGCCACTTTTAATCGCCCTTCGGCCAAATAAACCTTATTGACGTCGGTAATTTCGTATTCGCCTCGGGCCGATGGTTTTAATTCCTTGGCAATGCGAACCACATCGTTATCGTAAAAATACAAGCCGGGCACCGCAAAGCGCGATTTGGGCTGTTCAGGCTTCTCTTCGATAGATATTGCGCGTTGTTGTTCATCGAAGGCCACCACACCATACCGTTCCGGATCCGAAACAGGGTAAGCAAATACATAGCCACCGTCAATATCGCGCAACGTTTGGAGTTGACGCCCTAACCCTGAACCATAAAATATGTTATCGCCCAGTACCAAGGCCACTTTGTCGTTGCCTATAAACGATTCGCCAATTACAAAAGCCTGGGCTAAACCGTTCGGCACTTCTTGAACGGCATACTGAAATGAACAACCCATTTCAGCGCCATCGCCCAATAACCGTTTGAATTGCGCATTGTCTTCGGGGGTGGTAATAATCAATATCTCACGAATTCCCGCCATCATC
>JBIKQE010000130.1:0-6331 GCA_044349815.1 Chitinophagaceae bacterium
CATCGCTTTCGGCGGTATAGCCACCCATTTCGCCAAATTCAGCTTCCAATTCACCGGCCCGAAGTCCATCTGCTTCCGAAAAATCTTCCTTCATATACAGGGCATCTTTCTCCTGCTGGATGTCCCATAATTTTTTATTCCCCATCAATACAGTGTTCAACACGGTATAGTCGTTGTATTCGAAGTGGTTTTGTTTGAGCATGCTCAAGCGTTCGCCGGGTGTAATGGAAACGGTGCCTTTATTGGGTTCAATTTCTCCGCTCAGAATTTTGAGGAAGGTACTTTTACCGGCGCCATTGGCCCCAATTATACCATAACAATTTCCTTTTACGAAATTGATAGATACTTCATCGAAGAGAACGCGCTTGCCATAAGCAAGCGAAACATTATTAGAACTTAACATAATTTGATGTGGCGATTAAGCGGGTGCAAAGGTAGTAGAATATTTGTATTCATCGGAATGCCTTACATTTACGTCGAACTATTTGCTTATGGCATTCTTTGAAGACCTTCACGATTATGTGATTCCGCATCAGAGCGAAACCCGTGTATATTACCCGAATCAAATTGGCTCTGTTATTATTCAATTTCACGAAGTGGCCCCCTTGCTCGATGAAGTGGATGTGTTTATACTGGGGTGTGGGGAGTTTAGGGGCGAGAACCCCGACTGGCCCTACAGCGAAGGACCCGATGCCATTCGGAACGAATTGTATAAATTGTATTATTGGCACAACGAGGTAACTATAGCCGATTTAGGGAATATTCGTCGGGGTAGCGGTTTAGCCGATACCGCAGCGGCCTTGCAATATGTGTTGAAAGAACTCGGCGCCATGGGCAAACGGGTGTTGGTATTGGGTGGTTCGCACGATTTAACCCTTCAGCAATACAATGCCTGCAAAAAACGCGAACAAATTATCGATTTGACGGTGGTGGATATGCTAGCCGATTTAGACGATACCGAAGGGGAGCGTTACGATAATCATTTGATGGATGCCCTTACTGGTATGCCCAATTTTGTGCGTCATTTTAATTTAGTTGGGTTTCAGAGTTACTATGTGAACCCTATGATGATTGAAACATTTCACAAACTACATTTCGATTGTATTCGTGTTGGCAAGGCCCGCGAAAACATGGAAGAACTCGAACCGGCTTTTCGTCGATCTCAAGTAGTGAGCATCGATATCAATGCCATTCGCCACAGCGATGCCCCCGCCAATAAATTAGGTTCACCCAATGGTTTTTATGGCGATGAAATGTGCAAGATTACCCGTTTTGCAGGCATGAGCAGTAATTTATTGTCGTTGGGTATTTACGGTTACCGCACCGAAGTTGATACCGATTTGATTACGGCTAAACTCCTAGCACAAATGGTTTGGTATTTTATTGATGGCGTTTTGGTGGCTAAATCGGAATCGCCTATCGACGATACGGAACAATATATTGAATACACGATTTCGATTCCGGAAAATCGGGCGGTGTTTCTGAAAAGCAAAAAAACCAATCGGTGGTGGATTCAATTGCCTAATGGTCAATACATTCCTTGCACGTACAACGATTATCTCACGGCATGCAGCAATCAAATTCCGGAACGCTGGATGCGTGAAGTAGAACGCTTGGTATAACGCTATGAAAGAGTTTAAAGGCATTCGTTTCGAACATGGTTGTGCTACCCCGGTGAACGATAAACTGGTGGAGGAAGCGATGTTGAATATATTCATCAATGGGGCTCCTTATACGGTAACTATGCGTACACCCGGTAACGACGACGATTTAGTTCGTGGAATTTTACTTACCGAAGATGTTTATCGGGAAACTACGTGGCCTGCTTTGAATGTACTGGAAACGGACGATGAACAGACCATCCAAACCATCAATGCAACCATTCCGCCTCACTTGTTGGGTCCGGGTTTTTTAACCCAGCGTAATTTGATGTCGGTGTCTAGCTGTGGTTTGTGTGGTAAAACAGCTATGCAGTTGGAATTGGAAGGGCCGCCACTCGAAAGCCATACTGAATTATTACCGGAAACTATTTCCTGGTTTTTTGAACGCATGGCCGACCTGCAAGTTGAATTTCACGAAACGGGCGGATCGCATGCCGCCGCCGCCTTTAGTAAAGATGGAACGTGTTTAGCCCTGCGCGAAGATATTGGGCGGCATAATGCGGTAGATAAAGTAATTGGTGCATTATACCGAGCAGGTACTCAATCGGAAGCAGTTTGCTTGTTGGTGAGTGGTCGTGTGTCGTACGAAATCGTGAGTAAATGTTATCGAGCCGGTATTGCCTGTTTGGCGGCCGTTTCTGCCCCCTCTTCATTGGCCGTAAAACACTGCACAAAAAAGGGAATACAACTATATGGGTTTTGCCGAAATGGTCGCTTGACTGTTTACACGCCCACAACGCATTCATGAACCTCTTGATGGCTACATCATCATGTTATAGCCAAAATGCCCCATTTTTTGTAAATTTTATGTTATCAATAGCATACACCTGTGTTAAGAATTTAAAGACTTCAAATTTTTTTTATTGCCTTGAAACCCTTTGAAACAACTGATTATCAGTTATTTTGATATGTTTAAAAATAGAATAAAATAACTTTTTTTATAAATTACTCACATATTAATAACACACGTTTGCCCCCCTATGACTAACTTTGTAAGGGTTAACCCATTCTTTGTACTGAACCAAACGATATGAAAAAAGCTATACTTTTTCAACTTCTCATATTTTGCATCCTCTTGGGGGGTGTTCAATCTATGAATGCCAATAACATCAAAGTGACGGATGTGTTGTTGACAAGTCAAAATTTTGCAGCCAAAACGGCGCGTGTTCGTTTTAACATAAGCTGGGAAAATTCATGGCGAAATAACATGAATCCAAACAATTGGGACGCTGCATGGGTGTTTGTAAAATACAAAAAACAAGGCGAAACAAATTGGAAGCATGCTACCATTAGCAACCAAGAAGCTAATCATACAGCCCCATCGGGCAGTACCATTAAGCCCGATTCAGCCGGAGTGGGTGCATTTGTTTACCGTAGTGTGAATGGTGTTGGTACATTCAATGTTAATCAAGCAGAATTAGAATGGAAGTATGGTTCCGATATCTTATCGTCGAATGAACGCATGGAAGTTCGTGTATACGCCATTGAAATGGTGTATGTGCCAACCGCAACGTTTTATTTAGGTAGTGAGGGTCTTGAAACAAGCAGTTTTACAGATGGCGCTTGGACGATGGGAGCCACCATACCACACAAAATATTGTCGGAAAATACGTTATCCATCGACGATTCAATTGGTCGTTTGTGGGCAATTGATGCTACTATCGGAGCCGTTCCCGCCGATGCGGAACGTAAATTATCAGCTGCTTTCCCTAAGGGATATCAAGCTTTTTATTGCATGAAATATGAAGTGAGTCAAGGGCAATACCGCGATTTTCTTAACGCATTAACCCGTACCCAACAAGCACAACGTATATCGCACACAGCGGTTGGGGCGTATGCCGGTGGTTGGAATTACGATGGTGTTCAAGTTCAAGAAGATGTAACGCCACGCTTCCAACCGGCTAATCGTGTTGGAGTGAGAGTTGTTGCTGATCCGGGTAACGATAATCCGTATGTATTTGCCTGCGATTTGAATCCATCAACATCACCTTACAACAGCGTTAATCAATCGGATGATGGCGAGTGGGTATCAATGGGTATGTTGAGTTGGATGGATTTAGCCGCTTATTTAGATTGGGCTGGTTTACGTCCAATGACTGAATTGGAATTTGAAAAAGCGTGTCGTGGTGATGCTTATCCCTTAGCGTACGATTATGCTTGGGGCGATAATTCTGTAGCTAGTGCCGACGATATTACGGATGGTGGTACATCCGATGAATCGTGCCAAACCAATGGTGCCAATGCGGTATTCGATAATATTCCATTTGTTCAAGGCCCAATGCGTCAAGGCGTATTTGCTACCAACAATACCGACCGTTCTAAAGCCGGAGCATCGTTCTATGGCATTATGGAATTAAGTGGTAATCTAGCGGAACGTACTGTAACCGTAGGTACTGTAGCAGGCAGTAACTTTACAGGAGTGCACGGAAATGGAACAATTGGTATTGATGGTAATGCAACACAAATAAATTGGCCGGGTGCGTTGAATGGCATTGTTGTAGGTGCCGATGGTATCGGTTTCCGTGGTGGTGATTGGTTTTCTGGAGGCTTTAATATCAATGTTTCCGACCGTACCGATGCAATTACCGTATCCACTATTCGCAGTTTTAATTTTGGTGGCCGCGGAGTTCGTACTGCCCCCTAATCACTCATCAAGCTATTTTCTATTGCTTACTTTGTAAACAACCGAACTATGAAAAAATTTACACAACAATACCGTATCCTAATACTTGGCTTGGCTTTGCTTTTAAGTTACACCCAAGTGTCTGCTCAATATACCGGAGGTTCCGGTAAAGGCGATACCTTGGCTCAAAGTAGTTTTACGCAACAAGCATCTTCTAATATTGGAAATTATAATGCCACGTGGTTGCATGCCGATGGCGATACCATTTTTTATTCAGGCGATGGCAACTTTGATGGTGATATCGATTCATTAATGGCCGCTATTGTAGATGCCCCCGGTGGGAATGTACTCGGTTCAACTACCATCTCTACTTCTACCTATGCTAATAGCTATGTGAATAAAACAGAGCGTTATTTTGTGCCTCGTAAAACACGTGTGATGCCGGCATCCAATGGTGATGCTTACTTAGCGTTGTATTTTACACAAAACGATTTCGATACTTACAATAGTCAAGCTACGTATCAACTCAACGTTCCTTTAGACGGTACCGATGCCCTAAACAACAAAACGAATATTCGTTTGATGGTTAGTAGCGGTAGTATTGAAACAGCTAATTTGTTTGAAGTTCCTTCTACCAATGTAATTTGGCATGCCAACGGAAATTATTGGGAAGTACGCGCACCCATAATAGGTGGTGTTCAAGGTGATTATATGCTCACTACGCCGTTCAAATCCTTACTCTCCGCTGATCCGGTTATGCATTTTGCACAAACACCTGTATTGGGCGATACCAACACCACTGTGCTTGTAGTATGGCCAACGGTTAACGGGGCTATAGGATACGATATGCGTATTCGCAAACAAGGTACCTTGGCTTGGACTAACCATTCTTTGTTGAATGCAAGTCATGAACTGCAATTAGGGTTCAGTACCAATTACGAAGTTCAAGTACGTGTGAAAGAATCAGTAAGCGACTTTAGTGAGTTTACTCCTATTTACACATTTAGCACGCCGTTCAATCCGTCTTTCTTGCCCGATTGTTTAGCGCCCAATAACGTTACAGCGACTAATATCGGACCACAGTCCGTTACCATTACTTGGGATACTGCGTTCAATGCAGCAACGTATTTTGTGTACATTAAATTAGCATCCGATACATCATGGCAAGCGGGCGGTGGTACCACCACTTCCGGGTCAAGCTTAACCTTTAATAGCTTGTCGCCCAATACGGCTTATGAGTTCCGCGTGCGAACAACGTGCTTAACAGGTACAACCCAAAACCAACACAGTTTATTCTCTCCAATTTACGAATTCACCACAACCACGCCATTACCAGGTTGTTTACCACCTACCGGTATCTCGGCCGTATCGCCTTCACCATCGTCGGTGCTAATTCGTTGGGATGAAAGCCAATTGGCAACGCAATACCACGTTACCTTAATGCCCGTTACTCAAACAACGTGGGTAGGTAGTGGTGGTACAACGGTTTCTGGCAACAATGTAGAATTTAAATACCTTGCACCACAAACTGAATACAAATACAAAGTGCGTTCTATTTGTCCTGTAGGAACCTCTTCAGGAAATACATTGAGCTTGTTCTCGGATGTGTATACGTTCCGTACCGGCTTTAGCGGTAAGCCTGCTGTGAACGACAATACCTATTTCTATCCTAACCCAACGAACAACATCTTTACGGTCGATTTCTTAGCTACAAACTACGAACCAATGACTTTATCCGTGTTCGATGTAACCGGTCGATTATTGCAAACAATGCCTATTGCTTGCACTCCCGGTCGTAGCCAAGCTAAAGTTTCGCTCAAAGGATATGTGCAGGGAATGTATGTAATTCAGTTACAACAACAAGATGAAATTAAACATGTTGGTCGGGTATTGAAACAAGATTAATAGTTTGTTTAAAAATTGGTAAAATGGTCACGGTAACGTGACCATTTTTTTATTCCATAACAACGAAGCGTAGGCATTTTTACTTTCATCTGTCTTGCTTAAACCAACTTTCGAAAGGCATAAAAAAACCGGCATCCATGTG
>JBIKQE010000131.1:0-6317 GCA_044349815.1 Chitinophagaceae bacterium
TTGGTTGGTCAACGCAAGAGCCTCTTAACGTACCTCTCCAAAACCGATTTGGAAGGCTACCGTAAATTGCTGGTAACCCTTGGTTTAAGAAAATAACAACGCATTCCCAACAATCGTTGGGAATTGCTTTTTAGGGCCTTTCTATTTGGAAAACCAATGCCCTAAATTTTCATCCAACAAAACAATTTTATTTTAGGAGGACAACAGGCAAACGCTGTTGTTTTCCGTGTTTACACCCTATCTGTTTATTTTAAAAAACAACAATCATTATGTTCAAACTACATACAAAAACATTCGATTTAGGCGATGGCCGCGAAATCACCATCGAAACCGGTAAGTTAGCCCGTCAAGCCGACGGTTCCGCCCTCGTTCGCATGGGCAAATGCGCCATCTTAGCTACCGTGGTAGCCAATAAAGAACCAAAACCCGGACAATCATTCTTTCCCTTATCGGTAGACTATCAAGAGAAGTTTGCTGCCGCCGGTCGTATTCCGGGCTCTTTCTTTAAACGCGAAGGCCGCTTGAGCGACAACGAGATTTTAATTTCGCGCCTCATCGACCGCGCCTTGCGCCCCTTGTTCCCCGACGATTATTTATGCGATGTACAAGTATTGGTAACCCTCATATCGTCGGACCCCGAAATTATGCCTGATGCCCTCGCTTGCTTGGCTGCATCAGCTGCCTTGGCCGTTTCCGACGTGCCCATCACCGAAATTATTTCTGAAGTGCGTGTATCGCGCCTCAATGGTCAATACGTTATCAACCCAACGCGCTCGCAAATGAAAGAATCCGATATGGATTTCATAATTGCTGCTACCGACAAAAACATCATGATGGTGGAAGGTGAAAGCAAGGAGTGCAGCGAAGAAGATTTGGTACAAGCCATCGAAAAAGGACACGAAGCCATTAAAATTCAAGTACAAGCCCAAAAGGAATTGTGGGAAATGATTGGCTCGCCCGCTAAACGCGAGTATACCTTGCCTTACCGCAACGAAGAATTATACGAAAAAATCAAAGCCTTCGCTACCGAAAAAATTTACACCGTAGCCAAATCGGCTTCTGCGAAGCACGAACGTGGCGATGCCTTGAAACAAATTGGCAAAGATACCACAGAGCACCTCGGCGAATTAAGCCCTGAAGATGCCGCCTTAGTAGGTTACTATTTCCACAAGTTGGAAAAAGATGTGATCCGCAACATGATGGTCGATGAACACGTACGTTTAGATGGTCGTACACCGGCCGTTGTTCGTCCATTGGCCATGGAAGTCGATTACTTGCCTTCACCACACGGAACAGCCTTGTTTACCCGTGGCGAAACCCAATCGCTCAGTACCGTTACCCTCGGTACCCCCGACGACGAAAAAATGATTGAAGACGCTGAAACCAGCGAATACAGCAGCTTCTACTTGCATTACAACTTCCCGCCATTCTCTACCGGCGAAATCAAACCCATGCGTGGCCCCGGTCGCCGCGAGGTGGGCCACGGTAACTTGGCACAACGTTCCTTGAAGCAAATCATTCCCGCCAAAGAAAAATTCCCGTACACCATCCGTATCATTTCCGATATTTTAGAAAGCAATGGTTCATCGTCGATGGCCACGGTTTGTGCTGGTTCATTGGCTTTATACGATGCCGGAGCTCCCGTTCAAAAACACGTGTCGGGTGTGGCCATGGGATTAATCTCGCGCCCCTCCGATGGCAAGTGGGTCGTGCTCACCGATATCCTTGGCGACGAAGACCACCTCGGCGATATGGACTTTAAAGTAACCGGAACTCGCGATGGTATTTGCGGTATCCAAATGGATATTAAAGTAGACGGACTCAGCATGGATGTAATGCGCAAAGCCTTGGCGCAAGCGCGCGACGGCCGCATGCACATTTTAGATGCCATGTACGAATGCATGCCAACGCATCGTGCCGACTTGAAACCACACGCCCCACGCATGGAGTTCTTGGTGATCGACAAAGAATTCATTGGTGCCGTAATCGGACCCGGTGGAAAAATCATTCAAGAAATTCAACGCGAAACCGGTACCACCATCAGCATCGAAGAAGTAGGCAACGAAGGACACGTAAGCATCTTCTCGAAAGAGAAAGCCGGCCTAGACAAAGCCATGCAGTGGATCAAAGGCATAGTTGTAGTGCCTGTAGTAGGCGAAACCTACGATTCGGTTGTGAAATCGGTCATGCCATATGGCGCCTTCGTGGAATTCCTCCCCGGCAAACAAGGCTTATTGCACATCTCCGAAGTCGATTGGAAACGCCTCGATTCCTTACAAGGTATTTTAACCGAAGGCGATACCGTGAAAGTAAAACTCATGGGTACCGATCCTAAAACCGGCAAATACAAATTCTCGCGCAAGGTATTATTACCTAAGCCCGAAGGCCATCAAGAACGCGAACGCCGCAACGACGATCAAGCGTAAACATAACAATCAATATCAACGCCCCGATGAAATTACTCGGGGCGTTTTTATTTTAAATTCATTCTCTTTTCATTTCGGCTTCAGATTCATGCTCTTGCTCCGCTCGTTTCCTTATACGCTGTTTACTGTTACTGTTCACTGTTTCTTATTTGGTACCCGTGGTTTGTGTCTTCACAAACCACCAACTGTTTTTGTTTACGAACAACCGCATTTATGTCGTTTAGGTCCTTTAGGTCGTTTAAAGGACCTAAAGGACAGAAAGGACAAAAGAAAAGCTGAATAATGTTCCTGCTGGTGAAGAAATAGCCCCGGCTGTAGCAAGCTACCTTGTAGCGCGAAAGACGGGAAAACCGCTGAAGAAAGTGCTGCCGCTGCGCTTCAAAAAAACAACACAGCGTCCATCTTGAATTGGGCGCGTAACTTCGTGGTTCGCTTATGGGAAAAAATTATACGATGGTGGCCAAGACCTTATTTGGTTTGGAAGAGGTGCTGGCCGAGGAATTGCACCAATTGGGGGCACTCAAAATTACAAAAGGGGTGCGCAATGTTCAGTTCGAAGGCGATGATGGCTTTATGTATAAGGCCAACCTGGGACTCAGCACGGCGATTCGGGTGCTGAAACCCATTTACAGTTTTGAAGTCCGCGACGAAAACGATTTTTATAAGAAGATTTATAAATTCGACTGGGCGAGTGTGATGACTGAAAACGATACGCTGTCGATTAATGCCACGGTGCATTCCGACCGCTTCACCCACTCGCATTATATTGCCCTGAAATGCAAGGATGCCATTGTAGACCGCTTTCGCGATGATACCGGGAAACGCCCGAACGTAGATACGGAAAATCCGACGATTGCCTTGCAAGTGCATATTGCGCAACATATCGTAACGGTGTCGCTCGATACCTCCGGCGATTCCTTGCACTTGCGCGGTTATCGTACGCAAACCAACGAAGCGCCCATCAATGAAGTGTTGGCGGCGGGTATGCTTCGCTTGGCCGGGTGGCAAGGTCAGGGCCATTTACTCGACCCGATGTGTGGTAGTGGTACCCTCCTGATTGAAGCCGCCATGATGGCGTGTAAAATTCCGCCTAATATTCACCGCAAATCGTTTGCGTTTCAACGTTGGGCTACCTACGATGAAGCGATGTTCGATAAAATGCGCGAGGTATTGTTGAGCAAAACCCGCGAGTTTCCGTATACCTTGCAAGGCTTCGATGTATCGATGGCCTCGGTGCGCAAGGCGCAACAAAACATTGTGAATGCGGGCTTGGAAGAGTATATTCAAATTCGTTTGCAGAATTTCTTTAAATCGAAAAAGGAAGTGGAAGGTCCGTTGATGGTGGTGTTTAATCCGCCATACGATGAACGCATTAGTGTACAAACCGAACAGTTTTACAAACAAATTGGCGATACCTTGAAACAAGGTTATCCCGGCACCAAAGCCTGGATGATTACCGGGAATTTGGAAGCCCTGAATTATGTTGGCTTGCGGACCTCGCGAAAAATAAAATTATTCAATGGCAATTTAGAAGCCCGCTTGGTGATGTACGAAATGTATGAAGGCACGCGAAAAATGAAGCATCAAAGCGAGGATAAATAAGCCTGAGCTTTTTCGTAATCGTCGTGCGTATCGATGGCAATACCGAAAGGTTCGGTTTCGGCTACATAGATGCTTAGGTTGAGTTCGAGCATGCGCAAGTTCTCGAGTTTTTCGGTGCGTTCGAGCATGCCGGGTGCGGTAGACGCCAGTCTTAACAAGGCTTCGCGCCGATAACCATATACGCCAATGTGTTTGTAATGCACCGTATCGGCTTGTTGTTCGCGCACATACGGAATGGGCGAACGCGAAAAAAACAAGGCCTTTCCTTGCTCGTTGCACACCACTTTCACGGCGTTCGGATTCTGCAATTCGTCCGATGAATGAATGCGGGTTTTAAGCGTTGTAATATCGGCATCGGGGTGTTGAAATAAATCGATGACGTGTTGCAAAGCTTCCTTCCGAATAAAGGGTTCATCGCCTTGAATATTGATGATGATATCGGCGTGGAGTTGTTGGGCGGCTTCGGCAATACGGTCGGTGCCACTTTCGTGGTTCGGATTACTCAGGAGGGCATTTCCACCAAAGTTGGTTATTTCATTATACAACAATTCATGATCGCATACGGCGTAAACCGCATCGAATAAACCACTGTTGGCCACCGCTTCGTAGGTACGGCGCAACACGGTTTTGCCCTGCAAATTGAGCAAGAGTTTGCGGGGTAAGCGAGTGGATTCCAACCGGGCCGGTATAAGAGCAATGCAACGCATGATTAAATAAACGGATGAATTTTTTTAAACAAATAAGTTTCCATCAGGGCATATTGCAGGGTGATGAGCAAGGTACCGAAGATACTGCCGGCATACACATCAATAAAAAAATGTTGCCCCAAGTAAATGCGCGAAAAACCACACAAGCAAGCCGCCACAAAAAAAAGCATACTGAGGGGTTTATATTTTTTAGAAAGAAAAAAACTGTATAAGGCAAAGAAAGCAAAGGCCCCAAGGGTGTGTCCGGAGGGGAAGCTGTGTTGGAAATTATTACTCAACCAGGCCACGGTATGTACTTTACCGGCACCATACACTTCGAGGGGGCGAGGGGCTAAGAAGTAGCGTTTGAGTGCTTGCGAAACCAAGGTAACCGATACCCCCGCCGAAACTGCCAAGGCCAAATAGGCGCGGGTGCGAAAGGCGGGGAGAAAGAACAAGGAAAGAAGAATACCGCTGATGTATTCGGCTTGTCCCAACGACGTGAAGAAGGTCATAGCATAATCGAGCCAAGGTGCGTGATACTGATTGATGCCAAAGAACAAGGTATTGGCGGGAATGCTAACAGCAATGAATCCCCCTGCAATAACCCAAGCAAGGAAAGGAACAAAGAACCAAGGGTTTTTTTGAACGAGGTTTTTTAGGGTTTGAAAAAAGGGCCTCATGGGTTGGACGTTTTTTTAAATACGCGGAGTAGCTTCCGACCAAAGCGGTGATAGGCTTCTTTATTGAGTAAAGGCGAATCGGTATTGGCTTTATACATCAAGAAGGCGCCAATGAGAGCCAACACCACCGAGGGGTACCACATGCCCACGGCTACGGGCACCACTTGTTCACGGGTTATTTTTTCGCCCATGGTATTCATAAAATAAAAGAGGACAAAAAAGCTAACCGCCGAAATAAACGGCATACCCATACCACCTTTACGGATGATGGACCCAAGGGCCGCACCAATTACAAACAACAACAAACAGGCCAGTGGAATGGTGAAGCGTTTATGGAGTTCAATAACATGATCGTTCCGGCTGAGGCGTTGCAGGGCGGTGTTTTGCTTGTTGATTTCAATCATACTTTTGATGTTGCGCACGCTCACTTCGGCCGATAGCAAGACACGTTGCTTTAAGGAGTCGGGGATAGCGGCATACCAATTTGTCTTCGAAGTATTAATTAAAGGCAATGGTACGTTTACATTGCCCGTATCGCGCCGCACCAGCGACAAGCCGCCGGCCATGAGCATTTTATTGGCCATGAGTTGGTCTTGAATTTGCCGAGCCGACGAATCGCAAATGGTTTTGATTTGTCCGGCGGTCATTACATCTTTCAAGTTTTTAAAATAACTCTCATCGGTTTTGCCCATATTAAAATCGCTGAGGTCGAAGATTTTTTTCCAATAACTGAAGCCGAGACGAATTTGTTCTTGCTCGTTGGTTTCGCGGTTGAGGCGTTGTTCGTAGCGCCAACCATCGTTGAGTTCGAATACGAGGTAACGTTTATCGTCGGTTACGTACATACGGCCTTTTTTGGCCATAATGATGCGGTCGTTGCCACGGCCGGTGGTATGGTCGTAAATTTTAATATCGTGCAC
>JBIKQE010000132.1:0-6314 GCA_044349815.1 Chitinophagaceae bacterium
TAAAAATTGTTGAACAAAACTTAAACAACCGGCCAGTAAGAAAATTTAATTATTTAACCCCTAAACAAGTGCTACAACAAAAAATTGCACTTATTACTTGAACTTACAAATAATTGAAAACTAGGATTTGTAAATATATTTTCTGTTATTAATAATTCTGTAGCTTGTATTGCATTGTTTAATTCCTTGTTATATTTATTGTATAAATCAGATACTGCAACCACGTCGAATAAGTTTCCAAATTGGTTGCTAATTTGTTTTAAACCTTTTACATAATTTGTAGTAATTTCCATTGGAATATGATTTACACGATGAACTCGTTCATCGCCCGGAAACAAGGTGATGTGAAGACCTGGAGAATAAACAGACTGAACCGCTTCGTTTATTTTAGATAATTGGTTCAACGTATGCCACTCACATATATCTGCATTGGGTGATTCTAAATTTGGATTTTTACAACCTCCCCAAAACTGAAATAAATGCACTGGCAAATTATCTTCTACTCGGCTTTTTATTTTTTGTTTTATCTTCTCCTCTTGCCATTCGGTAGGTTTTGGTCCGGACCGAAATTTTTTATGAATCAATAAACGATAGATGGAGTCTGTATTTTCTTGAGCATTCATCATAATAAACTAATTTATTTCAATATGCGAAAGATGGCTTTTTTCAAATAAATTTCGTAGCATAATATCCTGACCATCATGATTCCAAATGGCCAGTTGATTTAAGGCAATGTTTGTTTTTTCAATTACTTCGGTGTGAGTGTTGGCGGTTACAATAAATCCGGCAATACGGTCGGAGCTAGACAAATCGGAAAGAATGGGCATTCCTTGCGCTTTATAGGTTGTAAATTCACGAATAATATTTTCAGCCAATAATTGATCGTAACCACTTACATAATTTAAAATACCAGGTTGTGCATAAATACTATTTGTAGAAATATATCCTGGGGTAGGTTTAATTGATAAAGTAGTCATGGTTTCTCCTAAATAGGAACAAATTACGGCCTCAACCGCGTCGTACCCTGTATGTATTAATGTGGCTTTAGCCGCTAATCCACCAGCACTTCGTGCCCCAAATTCAATAACATGAAAACCATTATCATTCAATATTGTTTGAACAAATAGTGGGGTGTTTTCAAAATTAAACGCATCGGCTATTTTTTGTACTATAGTTGTGGCTTCTAAAAACAAATTTTCAGTGATATTAATTGGACGTATAGAACGAAAGCATTGGATGACCGTATTGGGACTATAGATATTGAACTTTTCATATATATCTATAATTTGAGCTACGTTTTTTTGGATATGTGCATCTAATACTATTTCTCGTCCTGAATGAAAGGCTTCAATTAAAATGGTTTTAGATGGCGAAGCGTGGAGTGCATTTTTTGTTGCACTTTTTAATTCCTTCTGATTATAAACCACTTTAACTCCTTTTGACCCACAATTGTCTACTGGTTTTACAATACAAGGATAAGTGATATTATTTGTATTGTCTATTTCCTTTACTGTAAAAGAAATAGATGATGGTGTTTTAATTCCGGCTAGTTGCAATTTTTTTTTCATTTGCCATTTATTTGAAACTACTTTAGCAGTTTCGTATGAATATGGAATAGGCAAATTCAATTTTTCTGCAACAAAACATGCAGTAATGATAGCTTGGTCTACACAAGCGCATATAATTAAATCGATGTTTTCTTTTTTGGCCAAGGCAAGAACGGCTTCTTGATCGAGGGTGCTTATTTGATGATGTTCGTTGGCGAAAGATACGGCAATAGGTTTTTCTAAATAGTCTACTAATAGGGTATAATAGTTGCGTTCTTTCAGTTTTTTTAGTAATGGAACATGGGCTCCTGTACCTCCTAGTACAATTGCTTTTTTCATATTATACTAGGCTTGAATACATTAATTGGATAAACAAAAAATAGGGTATGCGTTTCTTTGCCAAAGAAGTTTAAAATTTTTCCACAAAATGAAGACCAAATTGAATTAATATCAGCAGATTCATTTTGCATTACATAATTTCGAAGCATTGTAGTTTTTAACCATTCAATATAATGATTACTGTTCCATTGAACGGTTTGATGTAAATAGAAATAACGATGTGTTGAAAAATGCCCATCATTTTGAATATTTTTTTTCCAATCATCCCAATGAAACTGAACCGGTTTTTTATTGTATAACCCTAATTCATTAACTTTTTGAACTAATTCAATGTATGCATTATCTAATTCTGGGAATGGGGTTACCGGTGGTTGCGATGTTCCCCAAAATGCAAAAATTCCTTGAGGTTTTATTATTCGTTTAATTTCGGGTAATGTAGTTAATGGATTCATCCAATGAATAGCCGACGATGATACCACAATATCTGCACTCGAATCAGGAAGATTCGTTATTGCTGATGAAGCATTAATGTATTGTACATTTCGAGATCTTGTATTCTGTTGTGCAGTAGTTATCATTTCCTCTGATATTTCTATCCCGATAACTTTGTTTGCATAGTTTGCCCATGCTCGTGAAGAAATTCCTGTTCCGCTTCCCAAATCAACAACACAGTTGGCCTTACTTGTTTTTAAAACAGCTAATAAAAATGAGCATAATTCATTAGGAATTTCGGGTCGGTATTGCTGATATTCAATCGTGTGATTTTTCCAAATAGTATGAATCGAATCCATTATTTTTTTTGTTTTACCACTTAAACATAATTTTTTTTATGAAATTATGGGTCGCAATTTATGTAATTTAATGTGCATTGTATTTTTTTTGTTGAAATGAAATATTTTATGGAACTATTTGATGTTATCATTCGATATACCTCCCCCGTGGTTTGTGTCCATATAAACTATTTAAGTGGTTTGTGTAGGGACACAAATCACGGGAACAATGTTGGCGAATGTAATTCGCCCCTACGTTTTCGTTTAATACGATGCTGAAGAAGGTTTCGGACGTTGACGAAATAGCCGCGATTGCAGCCGGCTACCTTGTAGCGGCGTAAAGCGCGACAGGTGCTGATTAAAGAGATGCTGCTGCGCTTCAAACAAAAAAAACGAGTTCGGCGAAAAACCGAACTCGTTCTCAAGAAGTTATTCAACGTAATGATTAAAACGCCCGATTCACGCCCATGACCCAGCGCCATGCGAGGTGCTCGGGTTTGGCATAGGGCGTTGACGATAAGAAGAACGGCATATCGAAACGCACCGTGAAGGGCGCCATTTTTTCGAAAGGCCCGAATTTTTTGATGGTCCAAGCGGTGCCAATACCGGCATCCATACGCACGCGGCTGAGGGCATTGATGGGTTGGAGTAAATTAATTTGGTTGGCATCGTACACTCCGCGACTCATCATACCCGCATCGGCAAATGCATACACATCGAGGTGCAGATAATCGCGCAAATACTTAGGACGGATTTTGTTGAAGTAATTGTCTACATCCACTTCGAGGTTGATGGCCGCGCCACTGCGTCCTTTGTAATTGGTGTAAATGGTGCCGGCACTGTTTTGATCGATGGCGTAATAGCCATTGTAGCCACGCAGGTTGAGTCCACCGCCACTGTGCCATTCGGCAAACTGATTGGTCGCCATGCCGCCCCAACTCAACGGCACGATGCCTTGTGAGCGATTGAATTTATTTTCCATCATTTCTTCGGGGTTCGCCCCTTGTAAGAATAAGGCACTCTCGTTCGGGATTTGCGAACCGGTACCGAAGCGGGCCACTAATCGGGTGCGCACATCGAGTTTATGCAAACGATGGGTATTGATTTGTTCGCCTTGCACATACGCATACTGATAGGTAATGGGCGCACGGAACGTGATTTGATGACGACCGGCACCGCGGTAATAACTGTATTGTTTTTTCCAATCGGCTTGTACGTAAATATTCGGATCGCTGTTGCGTGCACCGGCATTGCGGTAAGAACTCCATTCGTTGCCAAACAACAAATAGTTGTGGGCTTGAGCGCCATTACGGAATAAACCAGTGGCCGATAAGGTGATGGATTGTTTGTCGCGGTAGTTATACCGTAAATACACTTGGTTGCGGCTCAAGCCTTCCAAGTAACGACTGTCGAGTCCCCACGAAATTTTCGGATTGACTTTCATGAGCAGGTCTTCGTAACGGAACGTATAATCGATGGGCGAAATGCCTTTGAACCAATTTTCGCCTTCGAAGGCACGGTAGTCGAGTTTCGATAACAAGCGGGTATTGAGCCATACGGTGGCATACCATTTGCGGCGAATATTGTGTTGACTGCCTTCGCCGTGGAAGCCGAGTTTCAATCCATCCACTTGGTTCCACCATACATCCGGACGAATTTTTACGCTGTGATAATGCCAGCTGCTTGGATTGTTGATGTAATTCTCCCAACGCACTTGGGTAGCGGCACAAGGCAAAATTTGCTTGGCGTTTCGGGTGTTGTTGAGCATATCGATATCGGCCATGCGGTGGCTCGGATCGATGCTCACCGAACGAATGCCCGATGGAATTTGAACCGTTGCGGTGTAGGTGGGGTAGAGGGCGCTCCAACCAAACCATTGGGGTAATACGGTAGCATTATGTTGCTTTGCGAAATACGTATTCGGAATGAGGTAGTTGTATTGCTTACCATCCTTGGCAGTTACTTGCACATCGAGGGGCATGGTCATATCGCCTTTGCGTTTGAATTTGATGGCGTATTCGTTCGGGTTCTTGGTTTGTTGAATGGAACGAATACCATAATCGATGTGTTTCGTGGTTTCGAGCCATTGGTCGAAGAACCAGTTTAAATCTTGTTGCGTAAACTGAATGATGCTTGCGCGAAAATCTTCGAAGTAGGGATGCGCAATTTTCCATTGCGTCACATAATGTTGCATGGCGGCCAAGAACAAGGAATCGCCCAATACATATTGCAAGTTGTACAACATGGTGGCGGTTTTGTGGTACACGTTGCTGTAGCCATTTTCGTGTCCGAGCGCATTATTGAAATCGTCGCTGTGGGTATTGAGGCGAACGTCTTCGTGGCGCATGGCATCGAACATATACCGACTGTACACATTGCGGTCGAACACTTGTTTGGGTTCGCGGTGTTTGGCTTTGTACTTGTTTTTATCTTTCTCTTCCACCATAATAGGGCCATCGATTTTATTGAGTCCCCACGCAGTAAGAAATTGGGTGAACCCTTCATCAAGCGCGGCGCGGTAGGTTTCGTTGTTGCCAATCATGCCATAAAACCAGTTGTGTCCAATTTCGTGGGCAAGGAGTCCGCGATACCCTGGATCACCGCCACCATCGAGGGTGAGCATCGGGTATTCCATACCATCGTTGGCATCGGCGGCCACCATTTTGGGGTAAACATACATCCCGAAATCGGTGGAGAAGGTTTTAATGATTTGTGCGGTGTACTCGGCGGCATTTTGCCATTTGGAGGCATGCGGTTCCAAGGCCAAGCCCACGCATTGAATGCCATTCCAATAGGCTTCACCAATGCGGTAATGCGGGTTGGCGGTGAAGGCAAAATCGTGCACGTTGTTCGCTACATAATGCCATGTTTTGCGTTGTGAACTATCGTACGGAATAATCACGGATGGTTTTTCGTTCCAAGGTTTATTGGCAAAATTTTTGATATCGAGTTTTTTGCGCAAATCGGCGGGGAGCATGTCTTGTTGATTCTGCAAGGCCCCGGTGGCTTCCACAATATAATTCGAGGCGAAGGTGAGTTTCACATCGAAGAGTCCGTAATCGCCGTACAATTCTTTGTTGAGGTGTTGGTCGGTGTCCCATCCTTTTTTAGCATCATATACGGCAATGCGTGGATACCAATGTACACCATTGAAGTGGGGGAAGCCCCATGAATTATACACCGCCATACGACGGCGAAAATCGCCTTGGTCGAAATAGGTATCGAAGTACATACTGAACTCCACCGATTCGCCGGGTTTCAAGGGTTTGGGTAAAACCACTTTCATAATGGTTTGATCAAACACCGGTTCAATAGCTTGACCATCCACTTTCAAAAACGATACTTTGGTGCCTAAGCCTTGTTGTTGGTACTTACCCATGCGGCGCACTTTGGCATCGTTGATGGCTTGTAGTTCTTCGAGGTGCGATCCTTTTACAAAGGCATTTTGGTACAAATGAAAATATACTTCGGTAAGGGTATTGGGCGAATTATTCCAATAGGTTAATTCTTCGGTGGCATGAATGATGCGGGTTTTTTCGTCGATGCCGGCATTGATGCGATAATGCACATCTTGTTGCCAGTAGGCGGCATGCGGTTTGCGGTTTTGCCAATAATGCGGATTGTTTTCGGTGCGGTATTGATTATCGTTGCGTTGGGC
>JBIKQE010000133.1:0-6197 GCA_044349815.1 Chitinophagaceae bacterium
AACAAGGCTAAGGCCGGCAGCAACAAGCCAAACATGAAAATGAGCAAGTGTACTTTCAAGGAATCGCCTTCGCCGGTAAAGGCATGTACCGAGGTGTCGCCCAAAATACCGGTGCGGGTTAAGAAGGTGGAGTATAAAACGAGAATAAACGAGAAGATGAAAAACAATAAGGTCGACTTCATGGAGTAGCCGGTGGCTTTGTAAATCATGGTGGTGTGTAAGCCGGCCAGCATGACAATCCAGGGTACAAGCGATGCGTTTTCAACGGGATCCCAGGCCCAATAGCCACCAAAGTTTAAGCTTTCATAAGCCCATGCGCCTCCCATCATAATACCGGTACCGAGCACCATCCCACTCAGGAGCGACCAACGCAATAAGGGTTGCAAGAGGGTGTCGTATTGTTTTTGCCATAGTCCGGCAATTGCATATGCAAAAGGATAGAGTGTGGCGGCAAAACCTAAAAACAAGATAGGTGGGTGAATGACCATCCAATAGTTTTGGAGTAGTGGGTTTAAGCCGTTACCGTCTTCAATCATGGTTAAATAATCGGGACGAGCAAAAATGGGCGCACCGGCCATATGGTCGCGAAGTAGTTCGAAGGGGGTAGTGCCGATACCTACATCGCCAAAATGGATGCCCAGTAACATACTGCTCAAGAAAATTTGAACAACACTTACAACGGCCATTACAGGTGGTTCCCACGTATTGCTGTTGCGCATTACAAACATGCTCAATATACAGTGCCATATGCTCCACAGTAAAAAACTACCTTCTTGTCCTTCCCAAAAACAAGAAAGCAAATACTTGAAAGGCAAGCTTTTGCTTGAATGGGCCCAAACATAGTGGTATTCGAAATAGTGGTTGAAGATGAGGTAGAATAGAATACCAAAGATGCTGAACACACTGATGGCATGAACGTAAAAGGCACTACGGCCCATGGTTTTCCACGATTGGGCTTTGCTGATATCGAGTTTGGCTTGTGTGGCAAAAAAATAAGCCAGTGCGGCCACAATAGCAGCGGCAAACGATAGAATAACAAAGAACTGTCCGATTTGACCGGGCAGTAAGTGTTCGTTTTGAAATACGGTGGTATTCAAGGGAGGGGAGTTTTAAATTAACTGGGTTGACCAACGGCCACTTGATCGGTATTATACTTCGAAGGACATTTCATTAAGATTTTCGAGCATTTGAATTCGCCATTTTCCATTTTACCGGTCATGGTTAATCGTTCACTGCGTTCAAAATCTTGCGGTTTAGTGCCTGAAAAAACTACTTTTTGGGTACGGCCTGCTTCGTCGGTAGCAAAGAAGACAAATCGATTGGGGTCTTTGACCGGGTCGTATTCCATGGTGTGATTCACCGTATCGAGTTTCGCAATAATTTGGAGGGCTTTCCCCGGTTTTTTTTCGGCACTTTCAAAGGTTTGATAGCTACTAAAATCGCCTACCATGCTCAGAATACCGGCCAAAGCCGCGGCAATCACAATGAGTCCGACAATACTGGATTTTTTCATAAAAAAAACTTGTGCAAAAGTACATCTGTTTTATGGGCTTGCCTAATTCGGTTTTCCCCTAAAACACCCATAAACAAGAACTATTTCGTAGTTTGGTGCCGCTGCATTAAAGGGCTTCGAAGTAGCCCGTGGTTTTATTTTTGCGTACCTGATTCGCGGCGTAATAACGACCATTCATGGCCAAATAAACGCCGGGTGGCAAGGTTTGTACAAAGGCCATGGCACTGCCCATGTTGTATAGCCCATCGCTCGAGCCAAAGGTGTATGGAATCATGGCGCCGGTTAATACAATTGTTTTGTTGAGGTTTTGGGCCATTAGGGCTGTACCGGTTTCCACCATGGTATCGGTGCCGTGGGTAACGATGATATGGTTTTCGGCGCATTGCACACAAGCGTCTACTATGCGTTGGCGTTCAGTTTCTCCCATATCTAAGCTGTCCATCATCATTAACTGGGAAACATGAACATCGGTGGTGTTGCGGCCACGCTGTAAAATTTCTTCCACATGCGAATTGGTAAAGTAAAGGCGTCCGTGAATTAAGTCGTATTCTTTGTCGAAGGTACCGCCGGTAATAAACAACCTGATTTGCATGCCAAATATTTGATGCAAAAGTACATCACACCTTGCATTTACAGCTAGGCTTGTTGCCCTAATTCGCGGAAGCGGGCCAAGTATTTTCCAATCACATCGAATTCTAAATTAACCGTATCGTTTACTTGCAATTGGTTGAAATTAGTGTGATGATAGGTGTAGGGTATGATGGTTACTTCGAAGGTTGTTTCCTTAACATGAAAGCAAGTAAGACTTGTACCATTGATGCATACCGAGCCTTTTTCAATAAGCAAGTGGGCGAACTGGCGTTGAAATTCAAATACGAATCGCCAATGGTCGCCGCCATCGAAACGTTCAATGCAGGTGCCGGTGCCATCCACATGGCCTTGTACTAAATGCCCGTCTAACCGACCATTCATGGGCATGCAACGCTCTAAGTTAATGCGCTTGCCTGCTTGCCAATGTTTCAAACTGGTTTTACTAATGGTTTCAGGTACGGCACAAACGGTATGCACATCGCCTTCAATGGCGGTAACGGTTAAGCAAATACCATCGTGAGCTAGCGATTGGTCGATGCGCAGTTCCGGACCGAGTACACTGCGTACCTGCATGTACACATTCTCGTTTTCGGTGCGAAGATCCAGCAATTCGCCGGTGGTTTCTATGATGCCGGTAAACATAGTTTATTGTTTGATAGCGCGACCGCGATGCTGCACCACGCCGGTATCGGTGAAGAGGGTATAGGTAATATCGAATCCGTTGGTGTCGCCAATAAATGCTTTGGTTCCCGATACCATTAGGGTGTCTTTGCCGGCACAATACAATTGGCCGAAACCCACCACGGTATCGAGATTGAATTGTAAAAATCGAGAAGCTCGTGCGGTGTGAATTACGGTGTCGCAAAAGCCTTTGAGTTGCAAATGCACTGTATCTATGGCCGTAATGGTAAGAGGAAATGCAGAAACAAGCAGGGGCACTTGGGTGGCAGACCACACCGTATCGTTAACGGTATATTGGCCTTCAAAAATTTGAGTAGGATAGATACACACTGAATTATCGGGTTTCCCGGGAAAGCCCCAGTTGTAATTCACCGCTGAAGGGTCGTTGCAATACGGGTTTGTGAGCCTGTCGTCGGTAAACGGATCGGGGTCGGTATAACGCTTGCAAGCCGCTAAACTCAACATAACCAATAAACAATAGAATCCGCGTTTCATTCGGCCACGAAAGTAAGAAAGATTCACCGCATCGGGCTATAAATGCCTAATTTGGCTTTTTGTGCATAAGTAGGTGTACTTTTTGGTTAAATAATTTGTTTAAACCATAAAAAAAGATATCTTTGCACCCCTAAACAAGAAATTTGTATGTTGATTATCGACTCCAAAGATTGCGAAAGCATAGACAAAGCGCTCAAAAAGTACAAGAAGAAATTTGAGAAGGCACACATCCTTCCTCAACTTCGTGAGCGTCAGTCGTTCACCAAAAAGTCGGTGGTTCGCCGTACCCAGGTACTGAAGGCCATCTACAAGCAAGAGATTGCTGCCGGTGTTCGCGAAGCGAGCAAGTAAACCGTATATTTGGGATATGGAACATCCCTCATCTGCTTTTCTGCATTACCTGCAGTTTGAAAAGCGATATTCCTTATTAACTGTTCAAGCGTATGAAAGCGACCTTGAACAGTTTTTTTTATTCCTAGAATCGCAATACGAACACCGCGAAGCGACTCTGGTAACTGCGGCTCAAGTGCGTTCGTGGTTAGCTGAACTCAGCGAGCAAGGCCTCGCACCGCGTTCCATGCAACGCAAATTATCGGCTTTAAAATCGATGTTCCATTGGATGCGTAAACAAGGGCTTACTGAAAACAATCCCTTAAAACAAGTGGTTTCGCCCAAACAAGCCTCTCGGCTTCCCGTATGGGCCACCGAACAAGCCATGATGCCCGTATTGGAACCCAGTTTGTTTCCCGATTCATTCAAAGGCCGCACCGAACAACTTAGTATGGAGTTGTTGTATCAAACCGGCATGCGTCGCGCCGAATTGTTAGGACTAACCTTAAACCGCATCGATTGGGCGCAACAACAAATTAGAGTAGTGGGCAAAGGCAATAAAGAACGTATTATTCCATTGGCCATGCCCTTGGTGGAACTTATCAAACGGTATGTAGACGAACGAAACACCCTCGCTCCTGCAAACGAAAACCATTTATTGTTACTTGTAAACGGCAAACCCGTTTACGAAAAATGGTTGTACAATACCGTAAATCATTATTTGCAGTTTTGTCCCACGCTGGCTAAAAAAAGTCCGCACGTTTTACGCCATACATTTGCTACCCACCTGCTTAATCAAGGTGCCGAACTGAATGCGGTAAAAGAATTGTTGGGACATGCCAACCTGAGTGCCACACAAATTTATACGCACAACAGCATCGAAAAATTGAAAGCTGTTTACAAAAAGGCACATCCTCGCTCAAAATAATCTGTACATTCGCTCTACCATGCCACGCTTACGAATTACATTTTTAGGAACCGGAACCTCACAAGGGGTGCCCCTAATTGGCTGTCCTTGTAAGGTTTGTCAATCGGCCGACCCGCGCGATAATCGGTTGCGTACCTCTATTTTAATTGAAAGCGAAACAACCAACATTGTTATTGATAGCGGTCCCGATTTTCGCCAACAAATGTTGCGGTCGAAGGTTAAACAAATGGATGCCTTGGTGTTTACCCATTCGCACAAAGATCATGTTGCCGGGATGGACGATATACGGGCGTTTAATTATATACAGCAAAAAGCCATGGACGTATATGCTACCACGGCCACGCAAGAAGTGCTTATTCGCGAATTTTCGTATGTATTTAATGGCAATAATTACCCGGGTATTCCGGAGGTGAAATTGCATACCATTGCCGCGCAAACCTCATTTCAAATTGGCGATATTATTCTTGAACCCATCGAAGTAATGCATTACAAAATGCCGGTATTAGGGTTCCGCATGGGCGATTTCACCTACATCACCGATGCAAATTATATTTCGCCCACGGCCATGCAACAGCTCGTTGGTACAAAAACCTTGGTGTTGAATGCCTTGCGCCGCGAAACGCATGTATCGCATTTCTCCTTATCGGAAGCCTTGGCATTAGCCCAACAAATTGGCGCTGAGGCCACGTATTTTACCCATGCTAGTCACCAATTGGGCCTGCATGCTCAAGTTAGTGCCGATTTACCCGAGGGAGTATATTTAGCCTACGATACCCTGAGCATCGAAATATAATATTCGCTTTGTATCTTTACCCTTTAAGCGATTAAGCGCATGGCCACCCAACAAAAACCCTTGGTAAACGTTTCCTTTTCCTACAACCCGATGGAGGAAACCTTGGCGTATGCGCCTAAAAAAAACAACTTGTTTATAGGCATTCCCAAAGAAAGTTCGTTTCAAGAAAACCGTATTGCGCTTACGCCGCAGGCCGTGATGGTGTTGGTAAGCAATGGGCACAATGTGGTGGTGGAACATCAGGCAGGGGAAGCATCGTCGTTCACCGATCGCGATTATTCGGAAGCCGGTGCGCAAATTGCCTACGATAAAGCCACCGTGTTCAAGGCCGGCATAATTGTAAAAACCGCACCTATCAGCAACGAAGAAATCGATTTATTGCAAGGCGACCAATTGGTGTTTGCTCCCGTGCATTTGCCTTCCATGAATGCCCACATGCTGCAACGGTGTTTAGATAAAAAAATTATTGCGGTGGCCTTGGGCAATATCAAAGATGCCGCCGGCCATTATCCAATTGTTCGTTCCATGAGTCAAATTGCGGGCATCCATGTGGTGGAGTTGGCCGCAAAATATTTAAGTAATCAACACGGCGGCCGCGGTATTTTACTGGGCGGTATTGCCGGGGTGCCTCCGGCCAATGTAGTAATTATTGGTGCCGGTATGGTGGGCGAATATGCAGCACGTACGGCCTTGGGTTGTGGGGCACAAGTAAAGGTGTTCGACAATTCCATTTACCGATTAATGCGTTTACAACGTACCGTGGGGCAATCGGTGTTTACCTCGGTGTTAGAACCCACCGAACTCACACGCGCCTTGCAAGATGCCGATGTGGCTATTGGCGCACTCAAGCCTCAGGGCGGTTTGGC
>JBIKQE010000134.1:0-6158 GCA_044349815.1 Chitinophagaceae bacterium
ATAAAGCCGAATTACTGTTAAAAGATGCCGAATCGCAGGCCGAAACCATAAAAGAAAAGAAGAAACTCGAGGCCAAAGAGCATTTTCTTCAATTGAAATCGGAGCATGAAAAAACAAGCATGCAACGCAACCAGAAGCTAGGCGACCAAGAAAATCGGTTGAAGCAGAAGGAAAAAGAGCTCAACGAGAAAACCCAACAGAACCAAAAAATGGTTCAGGAGTATACCCAACGGAAGGAAACACTCGACCGCCAAATGGAGGTTATTGCCAAAAAGCAAGAGGAAATTGATCGTCAGCAGGAAGAACAGATTCGCCGCTTAGAGAAAATTGCCAATTTAAAAGCAGAAGATGCCAAGAATGAATTGATTGAAGCCATCAAGAATGAGGCTAAAACCGATGCGATGGCCCACGTGCAGGAAATAATGGAAGAGGCTAAAACCAAAGCCAATAAAGAAGCCAAGAAAATCATTATACAAACTATTCAACGTACCGCTACGGAGCATGCCATTGAAAATGCCATTACGGTGTTCAATTTGGAAAGCGATGATGTAAAAGGTCAAATTATTGGTCGTGAAGGACGTAATATTCGGGCTTTGGAAGCTGCAACCGGTGTGGATTTAGTGGTAGACGATACCCCGGAAGCGATCATTTTAAGCAGTTTTGATCCGCTTCGTCGTGAAATTGCCCGTTTATCGTTGCAACGTTTGGTTCAAGACGGACGTATGCATCCGGCGCGTATTGAAGAGGTAGTTGAAAAAACACGGAAGCAAATTGAAGAACAAGTAATGGAGATAGGCGAACGTACCGTTATTGAATTGGGCGTTCATGGCTTACATAAAGAGTTGATTCGGATGGTTGGGCGTATGCGTTTCCGTTCGAGTTATGGTCAAAATTTGTTGATGCACTCACGCGAAACAGCCAATTTGTGTGGTATTATGGCCGCCGAATTGGGCTTGAACAGTAAATTAGCCAAACGGGCAGGTTTATTACACGATATTGGGAAAGTGCCCGACGAAGAAACCGAATTGTCGCATGCCTTATTAGGCGCTAAGTTGGCCGAAAAATATGGTGAGCATCCTTCAGTGGTTAATGCCATTGGTGCCCACCACGACGAAATGGAAATGAAATTCATTATTTCGCCTATTATTCAAGCTTGCGATGCCATCAGTGGTGCGCGTCCGGGAGCACGTCGCGAAATCATGGCCAGCTATATTGAGCGTATCAAAGATCTCGAAAACTTGGCCATGGGCTACAAAGGCGTTGAAAAAGCCTATGCCATCCAAGCGGGGCGCGAATTACGTGTAATTGTTGAGGCGGAAAAAGTAAGTGATACCGAAAGTGAAAAATTATCGTTCGAAATTGCCGATAAGATTCAAAAAGAAATGCAATATCCAGGTCAAATCAAAGTGACTGTTATTCGCGAAAAACGCGCTGTAAACGTCGCTAGATAAGGCTTTCAGCTAAAATAAATTGAAGAGAAACGTACCCAATGAAAGTGGTACGTTTTTTTTTGCGTAAAAAAAATTATTTTTTTTAGCGAGAATTTAACGCAATTGACACCTTTACGTTATTTTTACAAGCTATAAACGTTCAATTAAGTATGATTAAGAAAATAGGCTATTTCGCATTGTGCATGCTTCTTTCAATCGGAGCATTCGGTCAAGCCTCCAATGTGGGGGAAATTTTTGGTCGAATTGTAGATGAAAAAAAGCAGCCCCTTGATTTTGCATCGGTTCGCGCCCTCGAAGGAGGGGTTGTTAAAGGAGGTTCTAATACCGACCAGAACGGGAATTACCGTATCAAGCCTTTGTCGCCCGGTAAGTACAATGTAATTGTGTCGTACGTTGGATATCAAACACAAGAAATTCAAGGTGTATTGGTGGGGAACGATAAAAGCGTTAAAGTAGATATCCAACTCGAGAAAGCGGGTAGTGCCACTACTAAGAAAGATATTGTTGTTAAAGAATACAAGGTAAAGCTCATCGATGCCTCGCAACCGGGGAATAAGGTGATTACTCAAGAACAAATTAAGCAGTTGCCTACAATTTCGTCGGGCGACTTTGCCGCGTTACAAGGTGGGGTATACCAACGTAAGGCAGGTGATGCCGGTATTAACGCAGGGGGCGATCGTACGTCGGGTACTATGTATATGATTGATGGTATCATGATTCGTGGTTCACGTAACGTAAACTTTCCTCCGGGAGCTATCAGTACCTTAGAATTGATTAGTAATGGTATGAGTGCAAAATACGGGAATGCTACCGGTGCCATCGTAGGTATTACAACACGGGGTATTCAACAAGAATTTAGTGGGAATATTCAGTTCCAACATTCAGTAGAAGGTTACAACAACAATTTATTGTCAATCGACCTTGCAGGACCATTAATCAGTAAAAAAGTAAATGGTACCAAAAAACCTAAAATTGGTTTTGTATTGAATGCGTCGGCTACATACGATAAAGACAATAATCCGTTTTGGTACAAGTATACGGTACTGAAGCCAGAAGCCTTGAAGCGTTTAGAAGAAGTGCCTTTAGTGCCTAATCCGAATGGTACAGGAATTTTCTTGCCTGCGGCAGAACAAACAACCGCTGCCGATTTTATGACGGTGAAAGCGCGTCAGAATGGAGCTAGTCGCGGTTTGAATTACTTGGGTAAACTCGATTTCCAAGCTACTGAAAACATCAACTTTACGGTTGGAACTTATTTTGTATATAACAATGTTCGGGGTTGGGGTTTCGCTAATTCATTGTTTGCACCTAATGCCAATTCAATTAATAACGATTATTCTGCTCGTGGATTTGCTCGTATTACACAACGTTTAGGCAAGGCAGCGTCGATGGAGAAGCAAGATGCCAAAAAAACGGCTATCACTAATGCTTATTACTCCGTTCAGTTTTCGTACCAAAAAGATTATGCCGATGCGGCCAACCCGAATCATGGTCGTAATGTATTCGATTATGGTCACGTAGGTTATTTCGATGTGCATCGTCGTGGTTTCTACTTCCCCGATACTGCGGCTGGTGGATATTTAGGTTTGAAATATTTGGGTGAAGTAATTGATTCAGTTACCTATACACCGGTTGGAAAAAATCCATTGTTGGAGAACTATACCAAAGCCGTTTACAACGATTCTCGTTTCTTTGTAAATACCCTCACAACCCTTCAAGGTTTAGGTGGTTTACGTAATGGCGATGGTCCGCAATCGGCGTATGGTATGTGGACTGGACCGGGAGCACAAATCTCTGGTTTTAGTTTCAGTGAAGCCGATCAAGCTACGCTCAACCTCGATGCTTCTTTCGATATCTTGCAAGGCTATAAAAATGTAAAACGTAAAGATCAAATTGTACATAATATTCAGTTCGGTTTAGGTTACGATCAACGTACTACACGTGCCTACTCGTTAGGTGCCCAAGGGTTGTGGTCGTTGATGCGTTTGATTACCAATCGCCAAATTCAAAATTTAGATACCGAAAACCCTCGTTTTGTAATTGGTGGTCAAGAATACAATTTATCCGATTTGCAAAGCGGCTTGGTAACGATGAGTCCGTTTGATACCATTAAATACGATCGTTTATATGTTGCCAACGATCAATCTCGTTTCGATAAAGAAATCCGTCAAAAAATATATGGCAATGTTGCTAACACATCGTTGATTAACATCGATAATATCGACCCTAAGAATTTCAGTATCGATATGTTCTCTGCCGACGATTTATTCAATAATGGTCAAGACTACGTGTCTTATTGGGGGTACGATCATTTAGGAAATAAAACGCGTAAGCAACCAAGCTTCGTTGATTTCTGGACCAAGAAAGATGCCAAAGGCGATTTTGCTCGTCCAATTGGTGCCTTCCGTCCAATTTATATGTTTGGTTATGTGTTGGATAAATTTTCGTACAAAGATTTGAACTTCAATATCGGATTGCGTGTAGATCGTTACGATGCCAACCAAAAAGTATTGAAAGATCCTTATTCGTTGTATCAAACACGTAAGGCCGGCGATTTAAAAGATGACACGTACAATCGTGCTATTGATCGCTCAAACAACAATACCTTGGCACCATGGGCTTCATCGTTCGATGCTAGTTATGTTCCTTATGTAGATAATAACCAAAGCAGTCGTCCAACGGTAGTAGGTTATCGCAAAGGCGATACTTGGTTCGATCCGTTTGGAAATGAAATTGCTGACCCTACGGTATTATCGGGCTTATATGCTGGTGGTTTACCTATTCAACCTTTCTTGGTAAGCAAAACAGATAGTATCAAGAGTGCGAGTTTCAATCCGAACAATTCGTTTGAAGATTACCGCCCTGAAATGAAGTTATCGCCTCGTATTCAGTTTGCTTTCCCAATTTCCGATAAGGCCTTGTTCTATGGTAACTACGATGTAGTTATGCAAACACCAAGTTCGAACAACTTTGTAACGCCCGATGATTATTATTTCTTAGCGGAGCGTCAAGCAACCATCAACAACGCGAACATGCGGATGGAAAAAGCGATTAACTACACGGTAGGTTATCAGCAAAAGTTATCGAGCCGAGCAGCGTTAACCATTGAAGCCTATTATCGTGAGCGTATCAATCAAATCCAATTGCAACGTTATATTTTGGCTTACCCCATTACCTATCAATCGTTTGGTAACCGCGATTTCTCGTCAACAAAAGGTATGACGGTTAAATTGGATTTCCGTCGTCAAGGACCAATCCGTATGAACATCGATTATACGTTGCAGTTTGCAGAAGGTACCGGTTCGAATACTACATCACAAGCGTCGTTGTTGGCTACTGGTCAACCTAACTTGCGTACCGTATTTCCTTTGGCCTACGATTCGCGTCACATCTTGAATGCAACCATTGATTATCGTTACGACGATAACAAGAATAAAGGACCAGAAATTGCCGGTAAATATCCGTTTAAAAATGCCGGTATTAACCTCTTGTTCCGTACACGTAGTGGTGAACCTTATACACGTGCTGCTGTTGCTAATCCTATTGTTGGTGGCGATTTCCAAAGTACACCCATCATTGGAACGGTTAATGGTTCTCGTTTACCATGGCAATCGGAAGTAAGTACTCGTATCGACAAAGATTTCTTTGTAGGTAATATTGGTCGTAAGAAAGACAAAGACGGTAAAGTAGTGAAGAATGGTCGTCCTGCCTCCATGAATGTGTACATGTACGTTTCGAACTTGTTGAACACACGCAATACATTGGGTGTTTACAGTTATACAGGGGTTTCTACCGACGATGGCTACTTAACATCGCCACAAGGTCAACAAGCTTTAAACAGCTTGCAGTTCCCAACCGCTTATAGCGATTTGTACAATACTCGTTTATTAAGTCCAGGTTTATTTAATAACCCACGCCGTATTTACTTCGGTTTCATTTTTAATTTCTAATTCCTAAAAATCACCTTTCAGTATATGAACGTCAGCATAAAATCAATCGCCTTAGGATTAGTTCTCGCCATGGCCGGTAGTCAATTAATGGCTGCTCCCAATGTTGGTGGGAAAAGTAAAGGATTAAATAAAACAGCGGCAGGTTGTAATCAAACCACGGCTGTAATCGATTTAGATGTGAACAACGTACGCGCCCGTATGATGAATGGCGGCGATATGTGGTGGGATCGTCCAAACTCAACAGCCGCCTATGAGGTGCCTAAGGGGAGCAAAAAGCACTCTTTATTTGCCGGTTCTATTTGGATTGGAGGTATTGATCGGTCGTCGCAAGATTTGAAAGTGGCCGCACAAACTTATCGCCAATCGGGTAACGACTATTGGTCTGGTCCACTCGACGAAACCAATGGTTTCAGTGTTAACTTTCAAACATGTTCCGATTGGGATCGTTTTTGGAAAATCAACTCAACCGATATCAATAAATTCAAAGCAATTTATGAGGGCATTACCGATTTAGATTCAATTAAGAATGTAATTGCTTCGAATGTAAACGACGTTCCTGAGATTGTGAAAGAATGGCCCGCTAAAGGCAACAACTTCATTAAAAGTTCAAGTAATAGTCCTATTCCTGCCCCAAAACGCGATATGGCTGATTACGTGGATGTAGATGGTGTTGATGGTTACGATTGGCAGCGTGGCGATTACCCTGCTATTTTGGGAGACCAATATATTTGGTGGGTATTTAACGACAAGGGCGATG
>JBIKQE010000135.1:0-6063 GCA_044349815.1 Chitinophagaceae bacterium
ACGATCATCCGTATCATTTGAACGTGGAAGAAATTAAAAAGCCCTTGATTGGTTCAGGCAAAGTGAGTTTCACCATAAAATAATTGTTGATAATGACCGACGAACAATTTATGCAACAAGCCCTGCTCGAAGCCCGCAAAGCCGCCGAGCGCGATGAGGTGCCCGTTGGGGCAGTGATTGTAATGCACGATCGCATTATTGCCCGCGGCCACAACCAAGTGGAAATGCTCAACGACGTTACCGCCCACGCCGAAATTATTGCCTTGAGTGCCGCTACCCAAGCCTTGGGGGGCAAGTATATTCCGGAGGCCACTTTGTATGTTACCTTAGAACCGTGTTTAATGTGCGCCGGCGCTTTGTATTGGAGTAAAATAGCTCGCATTGTATATGGCGCCTCCGACGAAAAAAATGGCTATCAACATACTTGCGCGCACAATCCCTTTCATCCGAAAACCCAATTGGTTTCAGGCATCTTAGGTAATGAAGCGGCTCAATTGATGAAAGATTTTTTTAAACAAAAACGCGAACATAAATTTTAGCTAAATGTCCCCGGCGAATTTTAACGTAAAATTCAATGCGGTACAAACACACTTGTTCCGATGCTTGCCCTGGCTTTCGGTGCTCGCTTATCCACTGGCGATATTGGCTATATTGAACCTTTCAGTGTTTGATAGCCGCGATATTGTTATTATAGGCATTTGGTTTATCGGCTTTTATGCCCTCGCCTCCCTACTTAAACAAGCATGGATTTTATTGGTGGGCATTGGCGTATTGGTGCTCGATGCCGGTTTGAATCTCTTTCATATTGTGGTTTTGCATGGCCCCTTGAGTGCCAATAGTTTATTTGTGGTGGCCAATACCAATTCAGGCGAAGCCGGCGATTTTATTCAATTTAAATCCTCATTCGACTATTGGTATATTATTCCTTTTTTCTCTTTGTTGTTTTGGGCAATCCGTGTATCAAGTACAACCCCTTTACAGTTTTGGAATAAAAAAATCGCTTGGTTGGGCTTGATTATTCCCTTCATTTTTTTAGGTGAAAATATTTACCACAACCGATTTGTTCGAAAAGCCACACCGCCCGCTACACGGGCCCTTGTTTCGTTTGTTGAAACACAACAGCTTTTTTTAACGCAAACGCCTCGGGTTCGACATCAAGTTTCAAATACGTTCAGCACGAACGAAAACGATGTGGTGGTGTTGATTGTTGGCGAATCGCTCACACGTAGACATATGCAATTGTATGGGTATAATCGACCCACCAATCCCTTGTTGCGCCAACGCAACGATATACTGGTGTACAACCGTGCGGTGAGTCCGTACACCCATACCTTAACCGCCTTGCTTTCTGCGTTCACTACCTCCAACATCGATAATCAACAAGCCTACGATTCGGCCTTGAGCATTATAGATGTGTATGCCTCGGCGGGTTACAAAACCTATTGGTTGTCGAACCAATCCCCGGCGGGTTTGTGGGACAATGCCATCTATCGCTTGGCACAAACCGCGCATCAGTCGGTATTCATTAACCGATTAGGCAATTCCTCGTTCGATGCCACCTTGCAAGCTTCCTACGACGAAGCTTTGTTGCCTGAACTCAGCAAGGCATTGAACGATAGTGCGAACAAGAAACTGATTGTGCTTCATTTAATGGGCAATCATTCCTTGTACGAAAAACGATACCCGGCTTCGTTTACCTACTTCCCCTTGGATAAAGACAAAAAGCAAAACACCATCAATGCCTACGACAATGCCGTTCGGTACAACGATTATGTAATGAATTGCCTTTTCGATACCATGACGCAAAGAGCACAACAACATCCTCATATTTCGTATGCCGCGTGTTATTGGTCGGACCACGGCGAAAATGTGTACGACGAAAACAACGCCGTTGGGCACGATTACACCGGCCTTGTACCTTGGACGCAAATCGAAGTGCCGTTTATGATTTGGTGTAGTGCCAAGCACCCCTTGAACGAACGCTTACAACACGGAGTATGGGCACAACAAAAAAACAATGTGTTTATGACCGACGATTTGTTTCACACATTCCTTGATGCCGCCGGCATTCGCACCGCCGCATTTGATAGTACTCGGAGTATTTTCAACACCCATTTCAACAGTTCACGCCCCGCACGCTTGGAGGATGGGAATGTGTATAGATAGGCTTATTTATTTCCCCGCAGAGCCTCCTGCAAGGGACTTAGCTGCGGGGACCACATAACATCATGCTGTACGACGTCCACGCAGTCGACTCCCGAAGGGGTCGCTGCGGTTCATATTGATTACACCTCATTACCGCAGCGTGCCTTGCAGGACACAGCTGCGGGGACCTCGTTCGTGATTGATGTCCTCGCAGTGGTCTGCCGCAGGCGACCCTGCGGATTTGGATTTAATTTCCTTGCTGAGTTTCTTGCAGGAGATCCTTTATTCATTCCTTTGTTCCTCTGTGAATCCAACTCCTTTCCTCTGTGATAATGGCGAATGCAATTCGCCCCTACTCATCCTGAAATTATTTTATAACATTACTCCAACATTTTTCGTCCTCTTTTCCCCGCTGAGTCTCCTGCAAGGGACTCAGCGGGGAACCTTTATTCATTCCTTTGTTCCTTTGTGAATCCAACTCCTTTCCTCTGTGATAATGGCGAATGGAATTCGCCCCTACTCCACCTGAAATTATTTTATAACATTACTCCAACATTTTTCATCCTTTCTTTGAGCCGAAATTATTTCCCTCATGCGTTTAATTAAAAAACTAAGCCTCAGCCTACTCGTTGTAATTATCCTCGGGTTCCTCTTGCCTCAAAACCTCAAAATGCCTGTTCAAGGCGCTAATGCATCGAGCTATCATCCGCAATCGTTTTGGTATTATCCGTGGGGCAAATCGGTTACCCATAAAGGCGTCGACATCTTTGCCAAGAAAGGAACCCCGGTGCGTGCCGCTACCTGGGGACTCGTTCTGTACTGTGGAACCTTGGGGCGAGGTGGGAACGTAGTTTTAACCCTAGGCCCCAAATGGCGTGTGCATTACTACGCCCATTTAAACAGCATCGAAGCATCCTCATTTCAAGTTGTTACCCAATCGAGCATCTTAGGCACCGTGGGCGACAGCGGCAATGCCGCAGGGAAGCCACCTCATTTACATTATTCCATCGCCACCCTTATTCCGTATCCATGGCGGATTGATGACAGTCCGCACGGTATATGGAAAATGATTTGCTTAAATCCAATCGAGTATTTGAGGAATCAATAATTACCCGGCTGAAGAAAGTTCCGGTGGCCGACCTAGCCCCGATGGAACCAAAGGCTGAGCGGGAGCTGCGGCGGGAGCGATGCCGACGTGACAGCGGGGACAGGCGATGACGAAAGAGAAAGGCGATGAGGGCTTCAAAAAAAAACAATATAAAAAAAGAGCCGCTCCTTTCGGAACGGCTCAATTTATGTTAGCGTCAGGCGATTAGTTACCGCCTTCTTCCATTTTACGTTTTAAATCGGCCAAGGCGCCAATGTCTCCGAGAGTGGCTTTCTCTACTTTCGATTGCAAGTTCTTCACTGCTTTCTTAGTAGTTTCCATTTCGTTGCTGACTTCTTTGCGGATGGCTTCTTTTTCGCCTTCTACTTCTTGTTCCCACACTTTAGCGTGCGATACCATGATGCGTTTTTCGTTGCGATCAAATTCAATAATCATGAATTGGTTCGACTCGTCTACAGCTACCATTTTCTCGTCTTGCTTGCGTAAGTGACGGGTTGGGCAGAATGCTTCCAAACCGTATTGCAATTGAATGATGCCGCCTTTTTCTTCTTTGCGAATCATCATACCTTCATGCAACGATCCAATTGGGAATACACTTTCGAAGGTGTTCCATGGATCTTCTTCGATTTGTTTGTGACCGAGCGACATCTTGCGCGTTTCTTTATCTACGCTTAATACCACTACATCGATGTTCTGACCCACTTTCGTGAATTCGCTTGGGTGGTTGAAACGCTTCACCCAGCTGAGGTCGGAGATATGAATCATACCACCAATACCCGACTCGAGTTCCACGAATACACCATATGGCGTGAGGTTTTTCACTACACCTTGGTGCTGTGAGCCTACGGCATATTTATTTTCGATTTCATCCCACGGATCAGGCATCATTTTCTTGATCGACAAGCTCATTTTGCGTTCTTCTTTATCGATAGAAACAATCATGGCTTCGTGCTCTTCGCCCATCTTGAAGTATTCCTTCGCGTTGATAGGTTGGTTGCTCCAAGTAATTTCTGATACGTGAACGAGACCTTCGATACCGGCTTCCATTTCGAGGAATGCACCGTAATCTTCGATGTTCACTACTTTTCCTTTCACTTTGTTGCCAACAGCAATGGTATCGGGTAAAGATTCCCACGGATGCGGGTGGAGTTGTTTCAAGCCGAGTGAAATACGTTTTTTCTCGTCGTCGAAATCGAGAACCACCACATTGAGCTTTTGTCCGTTTTGGAGTACTTCGCTTGGGTGACTGATACGACCCCATGAAATATCGGTGATATACAATAAACCATCCAAACCACCGAGGTCGATGAATGCACCGAAGTCGGTAACGTTTTTGATAGTTCCTTCGAGTACTTGACCTTTTTCGAGTTTCGAAATAATTTCGGTACGTTGTGCTTCGATATCGCTTTCGATAAGGGCTTTGTGTGAAACTACGGCGTTGCGAATCACTTCGTTGATTTTCACCACTTTGAATTCCATGGTTTTATTCACGAACTGATCGTAATCGGTAATTGGTTTCACATCAATTTGCGAACCTGGCAAGAAGGTTTCCATGCCGAACAAGTCCACAATCAAGCCACCTTTGGTTTTCGATGTAACGTGACCGGTAACAATTTCGCCGGTTTTGTACACATCCACAATACGTTCCCAAGCGCGTTGTTGGCGGGCCAACTTGCGGCTGAGGTGTAAGTGACCATCGCGGTCTTCTTTTTCAACAATTAATACTTCGATGTCGTCGCCAACTTTCACGTCGTTTAAGTCGCGGAATTCGTTCAACGAAATCAATCCGTCGCTCTTGTAACCAATGTTTACTACGGCATCTGTTTTGGTAAGGGCTACGATAGTACCTTTTACCATTTCGTTGTCGCTTACGGCCTTGAAGGTTTCTTCGTAGGTTTTGTCGAGAACGTCGCGGTCGGCTTTAGGATAAGTCGACACATTACGTTTATCGACGCTCCAATCGAATTCATCGTGGGCACCGTGCTGGTCGGGGTGAGCAAATTTGTTTTCTTCCATAAAAAATTTTTTTGATTTGGTCTGCCCTTTTCAATCAGACCTCCTCGGGTGAATAATGTTCGAAAAGGGGTGGCGAAGGTACATGATTTTCCGTTTTTAAACATATAATCATAAAAAAAACCGCCTTTTTAGGGGCGGTTTCTTGATTTAGTGTTGTTTTTCGATTAATTCGCGGATTTCACGAATTTACGAACAGCTGTACCGAACGAAGCGTTACGAACAATCCACGAAATAGAGGTATCAACCCCGGCATTGGCGCGGATGAACGAGTTCGAGCAATACATTTCACCGGCAGCAGTTGGCTGAGCAGGTACTACCAAGGTAGAATCGTCGATTTGACCAAAGTATACGGTGATAGCGAAAGGCGATGGTACGGGTGGATTACCAACTGGAGGCACACCGCCCACATTATCGGTTCTGTATAAACCCCTAGCCACCTTTTCAACGTTCATAGCAACATTATTGGTAGTACGGCGGTAAACACCCGTATAATCTAAGGCTGAATCAATATCGGTCACCAATACAAAACGTGTTCCTACGCTCGTGTATCCGTTCGAATTCTTGAAGGAATACTGTACGGTATAAAAGCCCGGTGTTTGTGGGTCGATATCGTTTGAAACATTCGTGGGTTGTAAGGTTTCACCCAAGATGGTATCTACTGCGGTAGCGCCTTGATCGGAGAATGAACCACCTACAGGCATACTCACAAACTGAGGTCCGTTGATAGTAATTACCGGATACGAGGCTGTTACCGTACGAGAAACCGAACTGGATATTTTTTTCTGGCACGCTGT
>JBIKQE010000136.1:0-6032 GCA_044349815.1 Chitinophagaceae bacterium
GAAGAAGGGAATCCAAACAGTGTGACCGATGCCGGAGTTGGTGGTTTGTGTATTCGGACGGCGGTGTATGGGGCTTGGATGAATGTATGCATCAATGCCGGTGGCTTGAAAGACAAAGCGATGGCGGATACTTTGATGGCAGAAGCAAATAAAATTCTAGCAGACACCCTGTTGGCTGAACAACAATTGTTAGAAGCCGTAAAAGCGAAAATGGGGTAAAAAAAGTGGCAGCGCTATCACCACTACGAAATAGCACTGCCGAGGTATTGCACGTCTGCAATTTTACAAACATCGTTCTTGTATGTGTTCGAGATGTTTCTAAAAGGTTACGTTTACATGAACAAGCGCTGTTTTACCATTCGTAACAATTTCGTAATGTGGTATATTACGTAAAGATGAATTCTATGTTAAATCTTTGCACTTCCACTACAACATCACTACATAATGAAAAAAATTGTTACGCTAGCTTTTGCTATCGCGGCCTTGGGGAATGCCATGGCACAGACATCAACCACTTTATTCACTTCAACTCAATCAACTTCATTAGCAAGTTTGAGCATGCCCAACGCCGATGCAGCAAAGGCTGTAGAGTTAAGTCAGCCGACAAGCACTAATAATGAGGTTAAAGAACCAAAGTGGTACGATAATATTCAACTACGCGGCTATACGCAGTTTCGGTATAACAACTTGTTGATGTCGAACGAAAATTTGACTTGCGACCAATGCGATAGAAGTATTGGTGGTACGGGCGGTTTCTTTATTCGTCGGATGCGATTTATTTTTTTCGGTCAATTATCGAAAAATGTATACTTCTATATTCAGCCCGATTTTGGTAGCAGTATATCGTCTACTTCCTTAAATTTCGGACAATTACGCGATGCGTACATGGACGTAGGATTCGATAAGAAGAATGAATTTAGAGTTCGTATTGGTTTAAGTAAAGTGCCTTACGGATTCGAAAATATGCAAAGTAGTCAGAACCGTATGCCATTAGATCGTGCCGATGCCTTGAATAGTTCACACCCTAACGAGCGCGATTTAGGGGCCTTTTTTTATTGGGCGCCTGAAAAGACGCGTAAGTTATATGCTTCCTTGGTGCGCGATGGTTTGAAAGGGAGTGGCGATTACGGGGTATTTGGTATTGGGGTTTACAACGGACAAGCCGCCAATAAGCCTGAATTAAATAAAAAACCACATGCCGTTGCTCGTTTAACATATCCTATTTCGTTTAAAAACGGACAAATAATAGAGCCGGGAATACAAGCCTATGCAGGGCAGTACGTTATGGCTAAAGACCAATTGAGTTCGGGTGCAAAATACTTGAGCGATCGCACGTATGTTGATCGTCGGGCTGCTGCTACCTTTGTATTGTATCCGAAGCCTTTTGGTATTCAGGCCGAGTATAATGTAGGTAAAGGGCCACGTTTTAATACAGCTACCGATTCTATAGAAAGTAGCTTTTTACATGGCGGATACATTACTATGTCGTATCGGTATACTATTAAAAAACGTTTAGTAATTCCGTATGTTCGTGCTCAGTATTTTGATGGCGGAAAGAAATTAGAATTGGATGCCCGTAGTTACCAGGTTCGCGAATTAGAAGCCGGTATTGAGTGGCCTGTAAATAAAAATTTTGAATTTACTGCGGCATACATGATGTCGAACCGTCGGTACGAAGATTTTGTAAAACAAGATAATTTACAGAAAGGACATAACCTTCGTTTGCAAGCACAGTTGAATTTCTAAAATTCGACCCTTATATTTACATGCTGTGAGATAAACACTCACCCACATTGTACTATGTTGCAAACTATACAAGTTGATATCGCGGCTGGTTTCGAGCACGAAGAAGAGGCTCTACGTTCAGCCATTTACAAACAACTGAAATTAAATCCGGCCACCCATTTTGAGTACCGCATCGATAAAAAGTCGATTGATGCTCGGAAACGGATACCCCTATTTGTTTATCAGTTACGTGTTTATATTCGTGAAACACCTCCTGTACGCGACGTTGATTATGCGGCACAATCTGTACATCAAGCGCCCGAAATACACATAATTGGTGCTGGTCCTGCCGGTTTGTTTTGTGCGTTAGAAGCCATTACTCTGGGCTTAAAACCGATCTTGTTTGAGCGAGGTAAAAATGTGCGCGACCGTCGCCGCGATTTAGCTTCGTTAAACAAACACGGTATTTTAAACGAAGAAAGCAATTATTGTTTTGGGGAAGGTGGTGCCGGAACCTATAGCGATGGCAAGTTGTATACCCGCAGTACCAAACGCGGCGATGTGCAACAAGTACTCAATTGGTTTCATTATTTTGGTGCCAGCGAAACCATTTTATATGAAGCCCATCCGCATATTGGTACCAATAAATTGCCTCATATTATAGAAGCCATTCGTGAACAGATTATTGCTTGTGGTGGCGAAATTCATTTTGAACATAAGTTGACTGATATCAGTTTGTCGTTTCAACGAATTAGCGAAATAACCTTGAATGGTCAACTGCGTGTACCTGTAACGCATTTAATATTAGCCACCGGACACTCAGCCCGCGATATATATGAATTGCTTCATCGTAAAGGGATTGCAATTGAAAGTAAACCCTTTGCTTTAGGTGTTCGCATTGAACATCCGCAAGCCTTGATTGATTCGTGGCAATATCATGCGCCATGCCGACTCAATGGATTACCACCTGCTAGTTATAGTTTAGTTGATCAAGTAGCCGAACGTGGGGTGTTTTCGTTTTGTATGTGTCCGGGTGGCATTATTGCTCCCGCAGCTACACAACAAGGAGCCTTGGTGGTGAATGGTTGGAGCCCGAGTAAACGCAATAATCCGCATGCCAACAGCGGTATGGTAGTGAGTATCGATCACCGCGATTATAAGGCGGACGATCCGTTGAGTGGTTTGCGGTATCAGCAAGCGGTAGAAGAAAAAGCGTTTCAGGTAGGTGGCGGGCAATTTGTGGCACCGGCTCAACGCATGGTCGATTTTGTTCAAAAGAATGTATCGTTGAATTTACCATCGTGTTCGTACGGGCCGGGTGTACATTCAAGTAATTTGCATGAGGTATTGCCTTCCGTGGTGAGTCGTTCATTGGCGAGCGCGTTTACCGCATGGCAACTAAAACAACAACGTTTAGGTCGAACTGCTTCGTATTATACCAACGAGGCTATTTTAGTGGCTACCGAATCGAGAACATCCTCGCCGGTTCGCATTCCACGCCATAAAGAAACTTTACAACATATTTCGGTGGCTAATTTGTATCCATGTGCCGAAGGCGCCGGGTATGCGGGCGGTATTGTAAGTGCAGCCATGGATGGTATGCGGGTAGCCCAGCAAATAGCCACGCTTGTTGAGACTATTTAATGACGATAATTTTTTCCGATTTAGGAGTGAGCATGCCAATTGGCTTAAGGTCCATGTTCCATTGCGAACACGTCGTCAAGAACAGTTCCGCATGCATAGGGTCTACCGCCACCAATAAACCACCACTGGTTTGCGGGTCGGCCAATATCCATTGTTGTTCGGGCGAACTTAATTCAATATCGTGCCCGTAACTTTCCCAATTGCGTTTAGTGCCACCGGGTATACAACCTTGCTCAATATAGTCTTCTAAAATGGCGCGGTCTATCCAAGGCACTTGGTGGTAATGTATTTCCGCCGAAAGATTACTGGCTTGGCACATTTCACGAAGGTGCCCCAACAAACCAAAACCGGTAACATCGGTCATCGCTTGTACGTAAGGTAAACGTCCGAACGATTCGCCGGGCTTGTTCAATTGCAACATGATATTGGGGCCAAGCTGTTCGTGTTCGGGTTTTAGTTTCTTTTGTTTTTGGGCGGTCGATAAAATACCGATTCCAAGTGGTTTGGTTAAAAACAACAAGGCACCCACCGAGGCTCCACCATTTTTTTTAAGGTGTTCAATGGCCACGCGTCCTGTAACCGCTAAACCAAAAATGGGTTCGGGCGAATCGATGGAATGCCCACCGGCTAAGGGGATGCCGGCTTCAAGACAAGTACGGCGGCTTCCTTCAATAACCTGATTCGCCACTTCGGGGGGGAGGGTATTGATGGGCCATCCTAAAATTGCAATGGCCACCAAGGGTGTGCCACCCATCGCATAAATATCGCTGATGGCATTGGTAGAGGCAATACGACCGAACGTGGCCGGGTCGTCTACAATCGGCATAAAGAAATCGGTGGTGGTAATGATCGCGGTACCATCGCCTAAATCGAACACAGCGGCATCATCGCGCTCTTCGTTCCCCACAAGTAAAGAAGAAAAATGTTGTTTGGCCTCCTGGCTCTGTAAAATAGCATCTAATACTTTAGGCGAAATTTTACAACCGCAACCGGCGCCATGAGAATATTCGGTGAGTTTATACATAATTCGTTTTTTCGAAAGCGTTGCAAGAATTGATGATGTGTTGGGCTATTAATCGGGTATCGGTTTCGGTTTCAGTGATATGCCATTTGTGCGGTGCCGGATTCAGCGATACACTGTGCGCATATGCCTTATCGTAAAAAATCAAAGCTATACGGGCGGCTTCTTTTAAATCGTTTTGTTGAAGGGCTTCGATGGCCGACTTGTGTTGGTCGTAGCCTAAGCGTTTAATGATTTTATTGAAAGAGGCTTCTAGTTCATCGAATGAAAACTGTCCGTATTGTTCCACCAAATGATTGATTCGTTGTTCCATGGAACAATCGTAGGTTATATACATGTTCGATTGCATGGCTGTAAAAATAGGTTCCGGAATAATGCAACGGCCCACTTTACGCGATTCACTTTCAATAAAAATGCGTTTGGTTTTATCGAGGTGTCTATAGACTTCAAACAAATCGTTTTCAAATTGTTCTTGGGTGGGTTGGGGTTCCAAGCCTAAGGCTCCAAACGCCGACCCCTTATGATGAGCGAGGTCTTCCAAATCAATCACTTGCTCGCCTAAATTTTTTAGTTCGCCCAAAACATACGTTTTGCCACTGCCCGTCATACCGCCAACCACTATAAAATGCGGTGTTCGGGTTTCGAAATAATGGTGCAAGTATCCACGATATGCTTTGTAACCACCCACAAGTAATTCAACATCAAAGCCGGCCATATCCAGCAACCAGGCCATACTGCCACTACGTTTGCCGCCTCGCCAACAATGCAGGGTAATTTTTTTGTTGGGCGCCATCAATAAAGCGGTATCAATATACCAACCCATTTTTCTTCCGGCTATTTCTATACCATGCCGAAAGGCCTTTTCAGGGGAATCTTGTTTGTAAAGCGTACCTACTTCGGCGCGTTCTTCGTTTGTGAACAAGGGCAAATTCAAAGCGCCTGGAATATGGGCTTGTTCAAATTCGCCGGGCGACCGAACATCCAACAAAACACGTTCTTGGTTGTGATGTAAAAAGTGTTCTGTCGATATAGACTGCAAAGGCATCCATACAAAGATAAGGTCTTCTTTGATTGTTATAATACATTATAATGTGTAGGTTTATTTTGAAGCGCATCTGCATCGCTTTAATCAGCACCCGTCTTGCTGTTCGCTGCAAGTGTGGCTGTGTGTTGCGCCTCGCTGCGCTCGGCGCACCCCCAGCCACAGCTTTCCGCTACCATCAAGGCTATTTTTCATCGTCCGATTCTATTATTGTTTCACCCGCCAAAGGCGGACTTCGGTTCCGTTAGTGAATATGTTGCGTTTTCTGTTGTCGTTTCTTCAAATTCCCGGCCTTAGAAAAATAGCGTTAAGAAAATGACGTTTTTTATCGCCAGAAATAAAAAGCGAAAGCCATCCGATGAATAGGGCGCAAAGGCTAAATCTATCTACAGAATCTGACCAATGCGATGGGGATGCATAGCTTTTTTTATTTCCGATAAAAACCGTCATTTTTAGCTATTTTTCGGAAGCCTTGAATTTTTGCTCCACTTTTTTTTCAAGAAAAAAGTGGAAGGAAACCCTTTAAATTCTATTGATTGTTTCTTTTATTATTGTTTCTTCTATTATTGTTTCACCCGCCAAAGGCGGACTTGGTTTCCG
>JBIKQE010000137.1:0-6010 GCA_044349815.1 Chitinophagaceae bacterium
GGAGATTCGAACTCCCACAACCTTTCGGCCACTACCACCTCAAAGTAGCGCGTCTACCAGTTTCGCCACCCACGCAAATGGGGCACAAAAGTATGATTTTTTTTGAAAAAGTAAGTGTATAAATTAATACCGCTGTTATAGGCTGTCTGGAAGTGTATTACCGCGCAGAAAATCGGCGATGGACATGCGTTTTTTTCCTTCCAATTGAATCTCATCCAAACTCATCCAAGCATCGGTACAAGCAACCCAACAAAACGTTTTATTGTCTGTTTTAATAGTCCCCGGAGCCGCAATGATGCTATTGTCTGCTACACGATGTGCCCGATGAATTTTAAGTTGTTTGTGGTTTAAAAACGAATAGGCCGAAGGCATAGGCGCTAATCCACGAATTTGATTTAAAATGGTATGCACAGACTGCCCCCATTGAATTAAGCCATGTTGTTTAGTGAGTTTGGGGGCGTGTTTAACGGCTAAGTGGTTATTTTGTGCTTGGGCGCTAAGGGTTCCATCTGCCAAGGCATGAAGTGTTTTCACTAACAACGCGGCACCGGCCAACATCATTCGATTATACAATTCGCCGGTGGTTTCGGTTGGACCGATGGGAAGTTTTTCTTGCAATAAAATATCGCCGGTATCGATGGCATGTTGTAAACGGAAGGTGGTAACACCGGTTTCGGTTTCACCGTTCATTACGGCCCAATGAATGGGCGCAGCCCCACGATATTTAGGCAACAAGGAACCATGCACATTGATAGTACCTTGCGGAGGCATGCTCCAAACCACTTCAGGCAACATCCGAAAAGCCACCACCACAAACACATCGGCTTGTGCGCCTTGAAGTTGTGCAACAAATTCGGGAGCTTTCAGTTTTTCGGGTTGCCAAATAGGCAAGCCGTGTTGAAGGGCGCAGGTTTTTACAGGTGAGGCTTGCAATTGCATACCACGCCCGGCAGGTTTATCGGGGGCGGTAACCACCGCTACAATAGTGTGATGGGCTTCAATGAGGGCTTCGAGGGAAGCAACAGCAAAATCGGGGGTGCCAAAAAATACAATGCGCATAAAGTGCAAAATAAGGATATGTAGCGAGTTTGCCCAAAAGTGGAATCGAAAGCCAAACAGGATTATAAGATTAAAGAATTGCAGGATGAATAGTAACAGAAACAGTGTCGGGAAACGGATTCGTAAGGGCGCGCCCAAACACGATGATAAGATTAAAGAATTGCAGGATGAATAGTAACAGAAACAGTGTCGGGAAACGGATTCGTAAGGGCGCGCCCAAACAGGATTATAAGATTAAAGAATTGCAGGATTTAAATCAGAAACAGAAACAGTGGCTGGAAACAGAGCGGGAGCGGAGGGAAAAAAGAAGATGAAAGAGAATCAGCCGAAGGGCTGCGGGATACGCAGGGGAAGCTACGCAGTGCGAGCGCGATAGCGGGAGCGCTGTGGAGCCGAAGCGAAGCGGAGCCCGTAGAAGCCCGAAAGAAGCTGAATGGATGTTCGATGCCGACAGCCCCAAAAAATGTCCACACTAAAATCGTACCTTTGAAAGAACTAAAACTAAACTTATGTTATTTCACAAAGACAAATCTACGTTAGAGCAGGCCCGCCATATTTCGGAAGAGAGCGGCACGTACTTGAATAAAATTCGGCCTATTGTAACGGCGAACCATCATCATATTGCCTTGCATTTAATGGGACAGGGTTTGAGTGTGTTCATGGAAATGGTGTGGTATGCGCTCGGTATTTTGGCATTTGCCTTTACGTTTATTATGAATTCCGTTTTCCCATTTTATGTGTTGGGAGAAGTGGTAGCGAAAAAAGCCCTGCGCGATATGGTGGCCACCCCCGGCGATATAGACACCTTTCATTGGGCGGTAAAAGGCTTGGTGTTTTTAATTGGTATTTTATTTATTTCCTTGGGCTTGAGCCGACGTTCGGCGCGTCTTCGCAATGCTACCTTGCAAAATAGTTTGCACGAATTGAAACAAGTGGAAGATTATTTTCAATCTAAAAAAGATGCCGCCGATATGTTGATTGCCGATGCGGTTGAACGGGCCGAAAAAGAAGCTGCAAAAACGCCGCCACCACCACAACCTTAATTTTTTAATGGCATAAAAAAACGTCCCAACAATGTTGGGACGTTTTTATTTACTATTAAACTACAATTAGAAGCTGTAACGTAAGCCCAATTGGATACCCCATACCGACGTATTGTTGTACACGTTGCGGAATGTAGAGGTTGGCAATACCGTTTGGCTTGTTAACGGATCCTTGTAGGTAGTTAACTGATAGGTTGTTTGATTCGTGGCAGCGCTATAGCTATTCACTTTCAACAAGGCACCATTAACGGCATTCAATTCTTTATACACACCCCAATTAGGGTTGATGATATTCAAGAAGTTGATCACATCGACGCTGAACTGGATGCGTTGATCTTTATTTTTGATTTTATAAAAATTAAAATCTTGCAAGATGCGCAAATCGAGGCGATTGAAGAAAGGCATAACCCCGGCGAACTTACCGGCCACTTCGCCACGGTGCTTCGAAAGGTATTTATCTTGAGCGATGTATGTTTCAAAAGCATCAACTTGTTGTTGAGCGGTAAACAATACATTGGCACCGCTGGTAATATCATCGAATTTCAATTCAGATGCATTTTTAGGAATGTACATTAAATCGGCCGTTGAACCATCTTTGTTGATGTCGGTGGTGTAGATATACGAGAAGCGACCTAAAGCAGCACCTTCGTAAAATACCGAAACGGTAGTAGCCATCCGATTATCTAAGTAGGTGAACTTCTTCGATAACGAAGCCATCAAACGATGCGGTGGCATGAATGGATTAGCCCCCAATAAAATTTCGTTCGGCGAGGTTACGTTAGGTACATTCTGCCAAGCCGATAACGCGCGTGAACCGGGGTTATTGCTCATATCCCGACCGGCAGTATAGGTATAAGCAGCTTGGATGGCGAAATCGTTCGAGAATGTTTTTGCCACTTGGGTGGTGAACATGGCGTTCCAACCTTTTGAGTTATTCGATAAAATCATCACATTACCGGTTTTACTATTGTATTTGCTGTTCGACCAATATGGACGAGTGGTACCACCAATATTCATGGTATCTTGAGGATTAGCCAAGTTGGCATCGTATTGGTATACGGCATTGATATCTTTCGTAAAAATACCTTCTAGCGTTAAGATGTAATTGCGAGGTAAACGGAAATCGACGGCCAAATTGGAACGAAGAATACGAGGCATTTTAAAATTAGAACTTACAAACGCTAAACCCGATGAAGGCACTAAACGGCCTGGTTCTGTTGGGAATTTAGTATTAAACTCATCGGCAATGGTTTGTGGATTGGCTTGCAAATCAATTTGACTCAACGTAGCGGAATCGGTAATGGTGGTTAAGTTCAACAAGGTACCCGTAGAACCAGGTTGGTTGGTAAACCATACATACGGAATGCGCCCTGTGAACGTTCCAACACCACCACGAAGTTGGATATCGCGCTTACCATCAACATCGTAATTAAAGCCTAAACGTGGGTTAACGGTAAGGGGCGTGCTTGGCCATTGACCGGAAGCAGGGATAAACTCATTGCCATTCAAATCGCGCAACTTCAAAGTATCAACATATTTGTTGGCGGTTAAATCGTTGAAATAAAAGGCTTTATCGAAACGAACACCGGCGGTGATATTGAGGTTTTTAACCGGACTGAATTTATCTTGGAAATACAAACCACCAATACCTGTGCTCAAGCTAACATAACTGCTTTGGTCTTTGTTGGGATAGCAATACGAAAAGGCTTTAGGTGCTTTATTCCCTAAGAAATCGCTCAACGAAGCATATTGATAATAACCTGTACCGGCACCATTCAAGAAGCTGTTACCGAAGGTCATATAATCGAATGATGCGCCCGCCAATAAGCTGTGATTTCCAATGGTGTATTTCAAGTTATTTTGAAATGTAACCACGTTGTTTTTCACATCGTTGTTGTACGAGAATAACTCATATCCGGCACTAATATAGTTTTGTCCGCCTTTTAAAATATCAATGAAAGGAAACATGGTTGAAGGTGAAGTACGGGTATCGCGGATGTGCGTATAGGTCAACAACACATTATTTGAAATCTTGTCGCTAAAGCGCGAATTCAAACCGGTAGCAACACTCAATACTTGGTTTTTAAATCCATAATTTGAATTTTCGAACGTGAGGGCATTTCCTGAAATACGAGATGTTGTGTTACGGGTTACACCAGCGGGTGTACTTGTAGCGTTAATAGATGTTTCGCTCGAATTGGTTACATTACTTACACTAAAATACATTTTGTGTTTTGTATTGATGTTCCAATCTACACGAGCCAATGTTTTTAAATTACGGAAGCCCCATTTGTTGGCATAGCCTTGGTAAGGACCTGTTTCGTAATTATAATTGCTTTTCAAATAATCCGATACCGATTTTAAATCGGAAGCCAATACGGTTGTTTTGTTCGGATCGGTTGAACCGCTTCCATCGTCGGCAATTTGAGCAACTTGTGGCGTAATATTATTTTCATTTTCAATACTCACAAAATAGAACAATTTGTTTTTAATGAAAGCACCGCCTAAGCGAGCACCAATGATGTTGGTAGACGATTTAGCCGCTGTTGGCAATTTATAATCGGCCACTTTGGTACCATTAAACGATTGATTGCGGGTAAAGAAATAAGCCGAACCTTCGAGGTTGTTGTTACCACTGCGTGTGGTAGCATTGATGTTCGCTCCGGTAAAGTTGCTTTGAATAACATCGTAAGGGGCAATATTCACTTGAATTTGATCAATCGCATCGAGCGAAATAGGCTGTGCTTGTCCACCCGGCAAATTGCTAGTAGACAAACCAAAGTTGTTATTAAAATTAGCCCCATTAATTTGAATGTTGTTATAACGACCATCGCGGCCACCAAACGAATTTGAACCACCACTTTGCGGAGTTAAACGAACGAAATCGTTGATTGAACGAGATATAGAAGGTAAGGTGCTAATTTGTTTATTAGAAATACCCGTGGCTGTACCCTCGCGGTTGCTGTTCATAAGCGGGTTACGACGAGAAAACACATTTACTTCTTTAATTTCTTCCGACTTCATTTCTAAAGCCGAATTAATATAGTAGGTGCTTCCTAATGTAACATATATATTGCTGTAAGTTTTGTCTTTCAACCCAACACCATTAATAGTAACATTATACGGTCCACCAACACGAACTTCGCCCATTTGAAAAGTACCATTCTTGGCACTCTTAGCCTGATAAACGGTTCCCGATGGAAGATGGGTTGCGGTAACGCGAGCATTTTCATACGCCTTGCCATCTTGCGATAAAACCCCGGCAATTGAACCGGTAGTGATTTGTGCATTTGCCGTAAATACCGACAACATGACACAAATAAAATAAAGAAGCTTTTTCATGTAAATAATATTTTTTGCAAATCTATTTGTAGAACCTGAAATTTTATGGAAATTTTAAGGAATAATTATTTAATAATGTGTATTGTATGTTGACAAAAAAAGCCCCGATATGTATCGGGGCTTTAAAAGTGATTTTTCGATTGTTATTTCAATACACTGCGACTAATTACAATACGTTGAACTTCGCTGGTACCTTCGTAAATCTGCGTAATTTTTGCATCGCGCATCAAACGCTCAACATGGAAATCTTTTACATAACCATAGCCACCATGAATTTGAACGGCTTCGGTGGTAACCCGTTGGGCAATTTCCGACGCGTATAATTTGGCCATGGCAGATGCCATATCGTAGTTTTCGTGTTGGTCTTTTAACCAGGCCGCTTTCATTACCAATAAACGGGCACCTTCAATATCGGTAGCCATATCGGCCAACTTAAATTGAATGGCTTGGTGATTTTGAATTTCAGTTCCAAAAGCTTTGCGCTCTTTCGAATATTTGAGGGCTAATTCGTAGGCGCCGCTGGCAATACCTAAGGCTTGTGCGGCAATACCAATTCGTCCACCGCT
>JBIKQE010000138.1:0-5984 GCA_044349815.1 Chitinophagaceae bacterium
AATGCTTCTTTGGGGCTTCGTTCCGCTTCGGCTACGCCTCCGCTACACTCAGCTCCAAAGAAATCACCAAAACGTAAATCATGAAAAATGTCTACTTTTGAGATGTACTATAAATGGGGAGCCTACACAGCGACATCGCTTTGAACAAGCGCAATTGCGTCGCACACGTCAGCACCATCGCAACAAGGAACAGGGTTTCGTTTTGCAAGATTGTACGGTAACAGGATTATAAGATTAAAGAATTATAGGATTAAAGAATTATAGGATTAAAGAATTAAAAGATTAAAGAATTATAGGATTAAAGAATTAAAAGATTAAAGAATTATAGGATTAAAGAATTATAGGATTAAAGAATTATAGGATTAAAGAATTAAAAGATTAAAGAATTATAGGATTAAAGAATTATAAGATTAAAGAATTATAAGATTTTAAAAAGCGCTCCCGCTCCGTTTTCCGCTCCGTTTATTATTGGTGAATGCTCCCGAATCCTGCAATTCTTTAATCTTATAATCGTGTCAATACAGCCTCATATGCCCCCCTATGAATCCTGTAATTCTTTAATCTTATAATCGTGCCAATACATCCTCATATGCCCCCTACGAATCCTGTAATTCTTTAATCTTATAATCGTGCCAATACATCCTCATATGCCCCCTACGAATCCTGTAATTCTTTAATCCTAAAATCGTGTCAATACATCCAAATATGCCCCTACGAATCCTGCAATTCTTTAATCTTATAATCGTGTCAATACATCTAAATATGCCCCCTACGAATCCTCCAATTCTTTAATCTTATAATCGTATCAATACATCATCATATGCCCCCTACGAATCCTGCAATTCTTTAATCTTATAATCGTGTCAATACAGCCTCATATGCCCCCCTACGAATCCTGTAATTCTTTAATCTTATAATCGTGCCCAAGCGGCATTATATGCGCGAATGATCATTGCCTCTCGTTGCCCGAGTAGCCATTGTATCAATAATACCCAATGAATGTTTCGGCTGAATAATGAATCGGACGATGAAAAGATAGCCCCGGCTGTAGCAACGTGCCATGCACGGCGTAAGACGGGACGGGAGCTTAATGCTTAATCCGTTGCTTGGCTTCAACTAAAAAATTACTGCTGCGGAATAAACTTGCGGAAACGATACCCCAGCGACAATTGTACGCTCGGCACCTTGAAGGTATTGGCCGATACATCGCGGGCGGAGAGTGTTTGGGCATTGTCGCTCACATTGCGCACCATCCGCATATCTACATACAATTGTGGGTTAAAGCTGTACGATAAACCGCCCACCAAACCGAGTCCCCAACGCGCATGAAAATCGGCTTTGGTTACATCTTGTCCTAGCTCGGCCGGCATGTTGTAAGGCAGTTGATTCGATACCGTATCGTAATGATTCACCACAAAATTGCGTTGTACATTGCTGGTATTGATGCGGAACTGGTAAGCCATATTTACCCCGGCATAGGCGGTTAAACGGCGATAATGAAACTGAAACACCAGAGGCAATTCAATGGAGGCGAAGCGCTTGAAATTATACAAATGCGACATCGAATCGACTTGATAGGCATAAATGGTATTGGCAGGCGAACTCATCGTATCCATACTGAGGTTCTTGTTGGTGGTCATTATATCGCGAATGGAATAGCCACTGTTGTTGCGCAAGAAGAATTTAACTTCGGCCAAAACACTGAAATAATCGCCAAATGGTTTTAAGTTGTTGAGTCCAAACTGGAACCCACCAAAATTGTTCTTCGGGTTATTGATGGCAGCGTGCACTCCCATGCTCATACCGGGGCACGATTTGCCAATCTTCGACGCCATATTGTCGTTGAACACAGCCGCTTTGGTTCGCAAACGATCTACAGACGATTCTTTGCTTGATTTACGGGCAGTTTCGTTTTGATTGATTGGATTTGTTTTGGTACCGGTGCTCGATGACGGAGGCGCTGTTTGTGGAACTTGTTGGCTTGCTTGCTCCTTGTTGCTGAGTGCCACTTGTTGTTGCGCTTGCATGTCTTCGTCCGGATTCAATACTACATAGCGCGGATGGTATTTGCCATCGGCATCGGGATGCATCCAACGAGGCAGTGCTTGTTGACTTGGTTCGTTGCTCGAGCTAATCGATAAGGTATCGAAGCCTTTGTTTAAGACACTTCCGTTCCGAGAACGATCAACGCGTTCGTTGAGTTCCACGGTGGTAATTTGCTTACTGCGTTTGGCCAATGGCGCAGGTGTTTCGGCGTTAGCGCTTAATGGTGAGTTTACTTTTTGAGGAGCAGTAACAGCCACCGGTTTGTCGGCCACGGTTTTAGGTAATACAGCCTGCTTGTTTTTTTGTTTTGAACTTTTAGGGGTATTGCTTGTTTTGGCCAAAGGTGCTTCCGCAAGCGGCGTTGCAAGGGCCTCGTTTTCCAACGATGTATTATTATTAATTAGGGGCTGTCCTTCCGGGGTGGCAGCTAACGAAGAACTTGTATTGGCTAGATTATCTTTCTTGCCTGAACGTTTATTTTTTGAACGATTTTGTTTGTTGGAATTAGGTTCCAACGTATTAACGTCCGCTGCATTCGAGTTTTTAGTTGTTGCTAGTTGGGGTGATGTAAGCTTAGCCGTTTGTGGGGTTGCTGTTGTTTGTGGTGCCGACGATGAGGCAGATGCGGTAGTTTTTTCTGTAGCGGAAACTGTTTGTGGTGCCGGCGTAGTTTGTGTTTCAACGGCTGTGTTCGAGGAGGCCGTAGACGATGAGGTGTGCTGTTTGTGCTGTTGCATCCACCAGCCACCTACCGACAATACCGCCAGCAGACCGCCACCAAACAACCATGGCAAAATGCGTCGTTTGCGCGATGTTTCATCGGCATACGGATTTTCGCCGTCAAGGAGGCGTTCCATATTGGTCCAAGCAGATTCATTCATTGGCTCTTCGCCAGCGGCTAATCCGTTTCGAAACAAATCATCGATGGGCATTTTATTTTCCATGAGGCTTATTTGTTTTGCTTTTCAATTTTACTTTTAAGAATACGGCGGGCTTCAAAAAGGTGCCATTTACTGGTACCTTCGCTCATCCCTAATTGTTGGCTAATTTCTTTATGGGGTAGCCCTTCCATCACATACATATTAAAAACGGCACGGGTATTATCGGGTAATTCCTGCACCAGTTTTATTAGTTCCTTGTATTGTAAATTGGAAACTTGCTCATGCTCAACACGTTGGTCTTTTTCAACAAAAACTACTTTTTCGTTGTATTTACCGTGTTGCCGCACATAGTCGAAGATCGAATGATAAATCACTCGACGGACCCATCCTTCAAAAGAACCTTTAAACTCGTAACTGTGTATTTTTTGGAAGACTTTCAGAAAGCCATTATTCAGAATTTCTTCGGCCAAATGATACTGATACGGGTTGGTATAGCGTTTCACCATGCTCATCATTTTCGGATAGTACAATCGGTAAACCTTTTCTTGGGCCGCGCGTTCACCTGCACGGCATCCATGAATTAGTTCTACGATAAGCTCCTCTTGTTGGTATCCGGTATTATTCAAAGCTGGGTGACAATTTTGCCTATTCCTTGTTCAAGACGCTGTATGAGCGGCCGGGGTTGGAAAGTACATTTTTTTAAAAGTAGGACGGAATTCGTTATTGTTCGCCGAAATCAAGGGTATTTTCATAAAAAAAGCCCCTTTGCAGGGGCTTTTTACATTTGGTTTCGATGCGCTTACTTAACCATCAATTTTCCGGTTGTTTTCTTGCCATCAGCGTGGATGGTATAGAAATAAACACCTGAAGAAAGGTTGTTAACGTTCACGGTAGTTTTGTTCTCGATATTGGCTTGAACACGACCAATTGATTGTGTTTTAACCACTTGACCTAAAGCATTGGTGAAAGTAATACCTACATTTTCAGCACTTTCCGACAAGGTCAATTCAACAGTTACATTGTCTGACGCTGGGTTAGGATATACATTTGATTCGTTTCCGGCTACAAATTGGTCGATAGTTCCTACTGTACCATTGGTAGTAGTAGAAAGCTTCCATAAAGTCCAATATTGTTCGCGCGTGAAAGTTTTAGAGCAACCACTGGCACCTATGTAGAAGAAATTAGGAACAAAATCGTAACCCCAACCTGTAGTATCTGTTTCCATACTTAAAGTAGAATTGTAATCACGCTTTTCGTACATAGCTAATTCACCTAATTGTTCTTCAGTATAGAACGCTCTGAAGAAATTAAAATCAGAAACAGAATCAACATTAGGAATCCACGTATCACCGGATTTGAATACATACGACATAGCCGCTAAATTACCGGCAGGAACGCTCAAGTTAATGTTGGTGTAGAAATAACGCCCTCCAGAATCGGCTGGAAACAAAGGAATTTTTTTCGTAATAACGTTTGCTCCGGTACCGGGTGTTTGTTGAATACCATTAGTCAACGGATTGTGCACCAAAGCACCAACACGCATAGTATCTACGTTATAACAATTTGAAGCAACCACATCAGCGGCATTAGCAGCTGTCAATACATATTGACCGGGAAGATTCGATGCACCGGAAAGGTTACCATAGCTTACTGAAACTATCAAGGTATCAACGATATTGGCTTTCGTAGACAAACGACGATAGAAACCAGCCACAGCAACTGAATCGATGGTATACGCATCTTGAGGACGGATAGCAATTTGACCGATATACCCAGGAACTTTTACGTGGTTGTTAAAACGAGCAGCCCAAGGATCTAAAATTTGAGCGTGCGATTTTAAAAATATACCACCTAAAGCGGTTGTATTATTGGCATACGTATAACGAACACGCATTGTAGAATCAATCCACAAGAAGGTTGTACCTGTGTTTGCATCTAACCCTGTAGTATCGCCGTTACGGTAGTTCAACGTTGCCTCTAACGGATCGTACCAACGTGAACCGGCACGCGTTTTAGAGGTGTTGATTTTTTTAGTTGGCGTTGCGAAATTTTCGCGAGCAACAGTGCGCTCTGCCGACGATTTAGTTTGCGCCATGGCTTCGCTAGAAACCAACACGCTCAAACCGAGAATGGATGAAAGTAAAAACTTTTTCATGCTATTTAAAAATTTTGTAGTTAATGCAGTAAAAATAGGTCTATTTTGTATTTCAGCAAAAAAAATGTTTCTGTTCCGCATTTAGTACTTTTGCGTTCAAATTGCCCTTATGCCGTTAAATTTTGAGGATACTGCCATTGCCTTCGCCCCCAAAACCACTATGGAACTCCAAAAAGCCCAGTGGTTATTTCGGGCTATTGGTCAGCCTACCCTAACGCGCGTTGGCATTGCCCTCACGCAGTGGGCCTTGCGGTGGCATTTACCGGTTAATGGATTAATAAAAGCCACTATATTTAAGCAATTTTGCGGTGGCGAAACCCTCGAAGAAGCCGATAAAGCGGCGCTTCACTTGAACGATTATGGGGTTCACGCCATTATGGATTATGGGGTTGAAGGCAAAAGCGACGAGGCTGAATTCGAAAAAGCCACGCTAACCTTTTTAAATACCCTGCAATTTGCGGCCAACAAACCCTATATTCCTTTTATTAGCATCAAAATTACCGGCTTCGCTCGCTTCGAATTATTAGAAAAAATACAATCGAATATCGCCTTAAGCCCCGAAGAACAGGCGGAATATGCCCGTGTGGAAGAACGGGTAGACCGTATTTGCGCCAAAGCAGCCGAACTCAATAAAATGATTTTGATTGATGCCGAAGAAAGTTGGATTCAGGTGCCTGTCGACCACATCACCGATACCATGATGGCTCGTTACAACCACGAAAAAACAACGGTGTTTAATACATTTCAATTGTATAGGCACGACCGTTTAGCCTTCCTAAAATCGTCGCACGAAAAAGCCTTGCAAGGCAATTACCGCTTGGGGGCCAAATTGGTTAGGGGCGCTTACATGGAAAAAGAACGGCAACGTGCCGCCAATATGGGGTACCCCTCGCCCATTCAAC
>JBIKQE010000139.1:0-5979 GCA_044349815.1 Chitinophagaceae bacterium
TGTCTCGTCCTGAAAAAAGTTGACAGTTTTACTGTTTAAATACTAGACCAAATTTACATTTTTAATTTAGTCCTAAATAAGGTTTACAATTTATTTTTACATTGTCGATTGAAAGCGGAAGTGGGCTCTGCTGCGGAGCAACCCACCAGGAATTAAATCGGTGTGTGACGAAGTATTTCGTTGTAAACCAAGCCTTGAGCTTGGTTTTTTATACTTTGGAACACCCAATGCCTTAAAAAACCGACACTCACTCCATAAACACCTCCTTTTTTTGTGTTTTAAAGTAATTCTTCCATAATCGCTTCAGTTTGATTTCGTTATCAAGGCAGTGAACTTCAATAGGTGTCATATTACTTATGCTATTGTGCGGCCTTAAGTAATTGTAGGTATTAATTGCCATGGCAATACCTATTTGGGCTTTTTCGAAAGAAGTATAACTTTTTTCTAATAGTTCCGTCTTTAAGATCCCATTTACCCTTTCCGCGATTGCATTTTCAAGTGGATCACCATTTTCGGTCATTGATATCATAATCTCATTTTTTTTCAGCACAGCAACGTAATCTGTACAGCAATATTGAACACCTCGGTCACTATGATGAATCAACTGGCTAAAGTTTGGGTTGCTCTTTATAGCTTGCTTTAATGCCCAAATTGTACCCTTGGCAGAAAGTGTTTTACTCAAACAAAAACCAACAATTTTTCTACTAAAGGCATCTGTAATTAGGTTCAAATACCCAAAACCATTTCCAATGTTGATGTAGGTTATATCGCTTACCCATAGCTGACTTGGGCCTAATGGAATAAACTCTTTAATCAAATTAGCATACTTCCGGTATGGATGCTTACTATCGGTTGTTATTGATTTACGTTTTCGAATACGAACCAATAATGCGTTGTCACGAAGTGTATTAAAGAAAGCATCTCTACCCATGTTAATGCCATGATTAGTAAAGAAATTATGCATCAAGCCATAGAGTTTTCGTGCCCCTATGCGCTTTTGTAACTTCCTATAGCGAAGTACTTCTTGAACAATCAGCTCCTCTTGAAAAGCATCTTTTTCCTGTTCTTTTAAACGCTGATAATATGCTTGCCTACTGTAACCAAACAATGAACAGCTCAAACCGACAATCCGGTTAGGCGTTTGCTGTTCAACTCTCAAGATTGCTTGGTGCCATTCTTTTTTCGAAGATCGATGCCATATTTTTCCCGCCCGATATCCAGTAATGATTCTAGCAACTTATTATGAAGTTTTGCTCGTTGGAGCTCTTCTTGCAATCGCTTTACTTCTGCGGATGGTTCAACACTGCCTTTCTTCTCTTTTGACTCTGATGGTTTCATTGTATTGAATTCTGCAACCGTAAATTTTTGTACCCAACGTTGTATGAGTTGGAAATTAACATCATACGTAGCGGCTAATTCACGATATGAATAATCGCCCGTAAGATAATCAGAAACTATTCGTTCCTTGAATGAAATAGGATGAAATCTTGCTTTTCTTGCCATAAAATTTGTTTTTTTATGTCAACCTATATCAGGACGAGACAGAAACAATTTATTCCGCAACGTCCTCGCGCAAAAAACCATGTTGGAATTACGGAATATGGCGAGTGACATTGCGGAGAAATAAAATGTACACTTGACAAACAACAACACAACACGGCGAAGCAACTACGCTTCGCAGTGCATTCTTTATGATGGTTATTTATAACATCAGTGCCCTTTTTAAGCAGTAATCAACACCCTATTCTGTCCCCATTAAACAATAAAATACAATACGGCACGATGCAACAATATCCTCTTTACCAATCGTTTATAAATTCAAAGGGTGTGTTAACGTTGTTCCACTTAACCTTGACTTAACCACCCTAGGAAACACGCAATTAAAATTGTCGGTATTTTTGGTAACATAAAAATAAAAAGTATGAAGAAAACGATTCTCTTGCTCAGTGCCATCAGCCTTTTTGCTGTTTCTACACAAGCTCAAAAAAAGAATGCAGCCAAGCCGGCCGCCGATAAAGCCTTACCTGCTGCACAAGCTGCTCCCACGCCGGTAGCCGCGCAACCGCAATTAGGAACTACCAACAATCAAAATCCGGATGCGGCCATGAAGTTCAATACCGACGACCACAATTTTGGTACCATTCCTGAAGGTCCTTCGGTAAGCACCGATTTCGAATTCACCAATATTGGTAAAGAACCCATCGTATTGAGCGGTGTTCAAGCCTCTTGCGGTTGTACAACCCCAACTTGGACGAAAGAGCCTGTAATGCCCGGTAAAAAAGGGAAAATTACCGCTACCTATAGCACACAAGGCCGTCCGGGTAATTTCGTAAAAACCATCACCATTAATTCAAACGTGGGTACCAAGGTGGTTAAAATTTCGGGGAATGTAGAAAAAGCACCGTCTTCGTCGGTACCTGCCGACAATGGTTCGATTATGAAACACTAATTTTTTAACGCTCACATTACTTTATGAAAAAGATACTCACCCTGGCGATTTTGTTGTTGACTACCTTTTTGGTAAAGGCACAAAATAACAATCCGAACGGTCCTGTTTTTAAATTTTTCGAAGAAACACACGATTTCGGAAATGTAAAAGAAGGTCCGCAAGCACAAGTTGATTTTAATTTTATCAACGGTGGTAAAGAACCCTTGATTATTCAAAATTGTTCGGCATCGTGTGGTTGCACCACGCCCAATTGGACGAAAGATCCGATTATGCCCGGACAAAAAGGAAAAATTACGGTGAAATACGATACCAAAGGGCGCGTAGGTTCTTTCAATAAAACGGTTTACATTGCTTCGAATGCCCGTGGCGACAAAGAGCGTTACGAGATTTACATCAAAGGCAATGTGATTTCGGAAACCAATACGGATAATACCATCAAATTGAACCCGAATGTTCAAACCGGTCCGGTAAAGTAATGGATTAAAACGATCTAAAAGGCTGTCTCGATGAGACAGCCTTTTTTTATTTAAGAAAACCCCGGCTGTTGCCGAAGAAGAAGAAAGAGGAAGGCGATGACTGAATAGCCCCGGGTGTAGCGGATAGCGCCTGAAGGCGAGCGGGACCGCGCCGAGCGAAGCGAAGGCGCGGGACTGCGAGGCCGAGGGCCTATGAGCGAAACACGGGAAGAAGATGAAGCCCCCTAACCGTTGCGCTTCAAAAAAAGAAACCTTGTTGACGGATCATGCCACTTGGTGAGGCTTTGAAGAAAAAAGGTTAAGTTTGTGCTTCGAAAATGCAGTAAAATATGAACCAACGACCGATTCGCGTATTGATTGCCAAGGTGGGATTAGATGGCCACGACCGTGGCGCGAAAGTGATTGCCGCGGCCTTGAAAGATGCGGGCATGGAAGTGATTTATACCGGATTGCGCCAAACGCCCGATATGGTGGTGCAGGCGGCCTTGCAAGAGGATGTGGATGCGATTGGGGTGAGTATTTTGTCGGGCGCGCACATGACCGTTTTCCCCGCCTTGGTGGAGCGCTTGAAAGCCCAAAATTTGGGCCATATTTTATTAACCGGCGGTGGTATTATTCCCGAAGACGACCGCGCCACCCTGAAAGCCATGGGCGTGGGTGAATTGTTTAGTCCGGGTACCCCCACCACCGAAATTGCCGAGTACATTAAAACGCATATTCAGCGGCACTAATTTTTATCCATCACCATTTGGTTGACCGCAGCGGTGAAGTCTTCGAGGCCCGGATCGCGCGCGCCCATCAACAACAACACGGTATTGGGTTGCAATTGCGGCACCAGGGTTTCGAACAATTCGTTGCGCTTGGCTACGAAATGGGCTTGGATGCCTTTGGCTTGTAAATCGTTGATTAAATCGGCCGCCGAAATATCTTTCACGGCGGTTCCACCGGCATAATAAATTTCACTCATCCATATTTCGTCTGTAGGGCGAAGGGTTTGCGCCAATTCCTGAACGAGTTCGTGACGAATAAATCGCGTGGGACCATACCCGTGCGGTTGAAACCATGCCACCAATTTAGGCGCCATGGGCTGACACGCTTTGATGGAGGCCGCAATTTTTGCGGGGTTGTGGGCATAATCGTCGATCACGAGGATGCCGTGGTGTTCGCCTAATAATTGGTGGCGGCGATAAATGCCCCCGTAGGTGGACAATGCCTTTACCGCCTCGGGCAAGGACATGCCAATACACCGCGCCACCGCCAAACAAGCCAAGGCATTTTCCATGTTGTGTTCGCCAATGGTGGGCACGGTAACCTCGAGCGTTTCGTTTTGGTATGGAATGCTAAACTTGATTTCGAAGCCTTGTTGAACAAAGTGTTGTCCCTCGAGGGCGGTGCCTTTTCCAAAATCGAACCCGCTGTGGGTGGAAAGGGCGGCCGCCAAGGGGTGCGAGGCATTCACAATAAAATGCCCGTGGGTATGCGATTGAAACAAACGAAACAAATCGTTGAGTTCGCTGATTTCTTTGTGGTCTTTATCGATGCTGAGGAGGAGTCCGATAAAGGGATGGTATTTCACCAAGGTGCCATCGCTTTCGTCGGCTTCAATAATGAGCCAGTCGCTGTTGCCCACATGGGCATTGCCTATTTTACCTTGCTGTTGCAAGCTTACCAAACCGGCACCGCTAATAAATGAGGGGCTGTATCCGCACGATTGCATTACATGAAATAACATGCCGGTGACCGTCGATTTACCAGAGGTGCCCGCCACGGCAATGGTTTTGCGCGAGGCACAAATGGCAGCGAGTAAATCGGCACGCAACACCACGGGGATCTGCAGGGCGCGGGCCTTGATGATTTCGGGGTTGCTTTCTTCGATGGCGGTTGAAATAACGACCATTTGCGTGAGTTCGCTAATCCCCGAACCGTCTTGATGAAAACATTGAATGCCTTCGGCTTCCAATTTGGCGCGTGTGGTATCGAGTGGCGAGGCCGTGAATAAACGGTCGCTGCCACTCACTTGTTTTCCAATGCCACGCAGATACTGCGCAATGGCGCTCATGCCGGCCCCGGCCACGCCAATAAAAAAAACATGCTGGTGTTGGAGTAAATCCTGACTCATAACGGGCGTTAGGCTTGGGGTGGAAATAAAGCGAACTTCGCTTCGCGGTTAAGGGCCTCCAAGGCGATGTCGGTGGGCATGGTGGTTTCGGACGTTAGAATATGTTCGGTGATTTTTTTCACCAACACATTGGCCGGTTCGCCCATGGCGCAGGAGGCCGCCACCCGATTGATCATGGCAATTTCTTGTTCGGCTACCGCACGAATGGTTTGCCACACTTCGTGCGACACATACAATTGTTGCGACATATTGTATTCCAATTCGGCGCGAATAGTTTGCACCATTTGCAATTGCAAATCTTGCACGCTTAGGTCTTGTTGATATAAACGACTGATTAAACTGCGGGGGTGCATGCGTTCCACACAAAGCGTTAGGCGTTCGTAGGCTTGTAAACGCAAACGCAAGGCCGTGTCGGATTGCTTCGCAAAAATCGACATCCGTTTCATTTCGGTTTCTTTGATGAGAAACTTATTCACGATGAGGACCACAGCTATTAATACCACCACCCCGGGGATGGTGTATTTTAAAATATCTAAAAGTGTTTCTTGCATGATAAATAAACCTTAAAAAGGTGTGTAAATATACACCGAATAAAATGTTTGTGTACTTTTAAGCGTGTTGAAATCGCTTCAATTTATTGTACTCTTGCTAATAACTCCCCTGCTGATAATGGCTCAAGTGAAGGGAGGTGTTTATACGTATAGCAAAGGACTCAACAAGGCACAGTCGCATGCTTATATTGTTCCTATTTCGCCCGATAGCGTATTTATTTATATTCACAGCGTTGGTCCGGCCCCTGAATTCAATACCGATGTGGTGCGTGGATGGTTGATTGGCGAAGGAAATAAACGCCATTTAACCCAAGGAGGCGACAGTTTAAGCATAGCGTTTACACCGTCTTCGATGCGCATACAATCGACCGGTAACTTTGCCAA
>JBIKQE010000140.1:0-5936 GCA_044349815.1 Chitinophagaceae bacterium
ACTGTAATTGCCCCAACCGGAACAATTGGCTTGGTAATGGATTGCGATACTACAGGGGTTGAGCCCGATTTCGCCTTGGTGAAGTTCAAAAAACTCAGCGGTGGTGGCTATTTCAAAATCATCAACCAAAGTATTCCTTTAGCCCTTCAATTCTTAGGCTATAACGTAAAAGAAGCCGATTCGATTGTTAAATACGCAAAAGGGCACGGAACCTTCGATGGCGCTCCGTTTATCAACCACCAAAGCCTCAGCGATAAAGGATTTATTTCGGAAGAACTAAGCAAACTCGATACCGCCGTTGAAAGCGCCTTCGATATTGCATTTGTATTCAACCATTATACCTTGGGCGAAGAATGCTTGCAACGTATTGGTTACACCCCCGAACAATACATGAACCCATCGTTCAGTTTATTGGAAGAATTAGGATTTAAAGCCGAAGAAATTAATGCTGCCAATAACTACGTATGCGGTACCATGATGCTCGAAGGCGCCCCTTACCTCAAACCAGAACACTTACCGGTGTTCGATTGTGCCAACAAATGCGGTAAACACGGCGAACGCTTTATTCACCACACAGGACATATTCGTATGATGGGGGCAACACAACCATTTATTAGTGGCGCTATCTCCAAAACCATCAATTTGCCAAACGAAGCCAGTGTGGCCGAAATCAAAGAATGTTATTTCTTAAGTTGGGAACTAGGCCTTAAAGCCAATGCCTTATACCGCGATGGCAGTAAATTGTCGCAACCTTTATCGAACAAAAGCGATAAGAAAGAAAAAGAACCAACAGCTGAAGCCATTCAAGAAATTGCTGAAAACGTAATGCACGATTTAGGCAAACTCACCATCGATGAATTGCTCGAAGAAGTAAACAAACGCGTTCAAGCAAGCCCCGATACCCAATTGAAACGCCAATTGTCTCGCATCGTTGAACGTAAAACCTTGCCGGCTAAACGTCGTGGTTATACCATCAAATCGAAAGTGGGCGGTCAGGCCGTTTTCTTACGCACCGGCGAATACAACGACGGTACCCTCGGCGAAATCTTCATCGATATGGCCAAAGAAGGTGCAACCATGCGTAGCTTGTTGAACTGCTTTGCTATCGCCGTGAGTATTGGCTTGCAATACGGGGTTCCTTTAGAAGAATTTGTCGATAAATTCATCTTCACACGCTTCGAACCAGCCGGTATGGTTGAACATCCAAACATCCGCAATGCCACCTCCATCATCGATTACATCTTCCGTGCATTAGGTTACGAATACTTGAGCCGTACCGATTTGGTACATGTTCAAACGCCCGTAGGCAATACCGGCCAGGAAGAATGGGATACCCCGGTTCAAGGCACCGAAGAATTATCGAATGTTCGTGTAACAGCATTAGGAGCCAAGCCAGTGATGACGGCAGAAGCCGTAGCAACCGCTGCTTACAACGAATCGGAAAAGAAGAAAATGATGGGTACCAGCGCCGATGCCCCTGTTTGCCGTAGTTGCGGTAATATTACCCTCCGCAACGGAACATGCTACATGTGCCCGAACTGTGGAACAACCACCGGCTGCAGTTAATCTCAAAGTATAAACCATAAAAAAGGCTGTCTTTCAAGACAGCCTTTTTTTATTATTCAAGTTTAAAATTATTCGTCATCGTCATCGTCGGCAACTTGTTTGATCGATTCATTGTTTGTTTTTAAGAAACGCATACGCTTACGTTTACGCTTCATACCATTCGATATAAATACAATAAATGCAGCTAATACACAAAAAATAAACGAACGTATCATCAAACCGGTATCATCGTAAGCAAATCCTATCACAGCATCTTGTAAGGTAATAATACAATAACTAGCCATGGTAATTTTAAGCATCGAAACCGATTGCATGAACAAGGCAATGAAAATTGAAATGCCGAGGGCTAACAGAACCGCTGCAAATCGTTGTGAAAGCATGAACATGCTATCACTATCAAAATGCATCGTACTAAAAAAAATACTTGGGTCAAAATACAAAGTGAGTGCCAATACCAAAACATTCAAAGCTATAAACCCTGATGCTGCAATCATCCAAAAAGGAAAAATGTTACTTTTCATATAAAAAATAAATAAATGTGTGAGTGTAGATTATTCTATACCGGGTTAAAATTAACACCCAATAGGTGAAAAACAAAATAACATACAAATTGAATAAAAAAATTGGACGATTATATAGAAAACAAAGGTGAATAAGATACAGAAAAAATGAGGTATTATTGTACTTGTATATTCACTGGAATGCTAATTCCTATCATGCGCAACAGTCGTCCACACATAAACAATTGGTTGAAATTCATAATAGGATGTTTATGTACCCTTCATATTACCAATAAAGCAGCCGCACAAGAAAATATATACCGTGAAAAACTTGTAAATATTTTCCCTAACAATTTTAATCGAGAAATGAATTGTTTAGCCTTCGATAATCAAGGCTTTATTTGGACAGGCACGCAAACAGGTCTATACCGTTACGATGGATATAATGCCGACCCTGTAATTTTTTACAACAAAGACAGCTTCTCGATCAATCCGGAAATTAACGATATTGTATATCGCAACAATCATATTTATTTGGCAACTACACAAGGTTTATTTGTTGTAGAAACCGAAAAAGAAAGCTATGATGCCCATCCTGTCAAATCGTTGTATCGCGAATCTGTAGTAAATCTTTACGACGACAAAGAAAATGGTATTTGGTTTTTATCCGCAAACGGCCATATTGGCAATTTGAATAATAGCCAAATCAATAAGATTCAACTTAATCAATCAATTGCGCCTAATGAATCACTAATAACTAGTAATGCGCAGTTCATTTTTCTTCGATTAAAAGATAATAAAATAATAGTTATTAATAAAAAACAACTCAGTATAGCATGGACTATTACATTCAATCAACTTTTACAAATAGATGGTTTAACTATTACGCCTAATAAAGAAATTATATTATCAACCAACGAAGGCGTATTTACATTAAACAATGCCAACATCCCAAACCCTACCTTAATACCTCATCTAGAGTTTGGTTCAAATGTACGTGATATACATTATGCAGAAAACCATGTTTTTATAAATAGAAACGGCGCTAATATAGATGAATTAATAAATAAAAACGGCAATTACATAACAAACAACCTAACAGAAAACAAAGGAAATAATTTGCATATTAGTAGGCTGAAATTTTACAATAATCAAATTATAATACCCGGCAGAAATGGTATTGGCATAATACAAATAAATAAAAATTATTTCAACACAATCAAAGAGGTATCAAATGTTGAAAATGGCGATACCCGTGGCATTACGGAAGATGAAAACTATTACTATCTATGTACCTATAAAAACATTTTCAGGTTAGATAAACGAACCAATGAAATTATTGACATTTCTACAAAACCACTTGTTACTCATGGCGTTTACCGCAACAACGACACTTTATGGCTAGCAACAGAAGGAAATGGCTTAATTCGTTTTAATTTGAAAACATATAAATATGAAAAGATAATTGAAACAACCCCTGAAAAATACGCATCATTATTATGCGTAAAACCATTAAACCGCGATTCACTTATTGTAGGTGGTTACAAATGCCTTTTTATTTACAATAAGGCAACACGAAAAATACATGAAATAAAGCCTATTAATGAATTGAATCAAAGCATAACAAATGGCTATTATAGAGACATCGAGGTTTTAAACAACCAACAAATAGTAGTTGCAACACCGAATGGTGTTTTTAAAATCAAACTCGATGGGAAACTTATTAAAGATTACAATAAATCAAATGGCAATACGAACCCCGAGAATACAAACTGCTTCTGGATAAACGCTAAAAAACAAATTTGGACAGGGACGTCTGAGGGCATTGTTATATATGATTCTAATGGCAAATTCCTTACTCGTTTAAGTGTTCTAAACGGATTAGCTGGCAATAAAGTTGCTAGTATAGTACCCGACAAATTAGGGAATTTATGGGTTGGTACCTACTCCGGATTATCAAGGGTTGCCATGTCTGATTTATCTATCAAGAATTATTACACCACCGATGGTTTGCCCGACAATGAATTTAATCATGCATCGTTTTTTATCGATAAAAAAGGTGAAGTTATTTTAGGTACAATGAAAGGATTTATTCGATTTCAGCCTAACAACATTATTGATGAAAAGCGTTTAAATTCATCCATTATTGTATCTAAAATTGAACGAGATAACAGAGGGCATTTGCAAAATCAGCTTTATACCAATTCAATACCCGTTAATTTTGTACAGCTCGGAAAAGAAATAAAATATATGAAAATATATTTTTGTCGTTTGCCAATACAATTTTTCTCCGAAATCAACTTTAACTACAAAATATTAAAACTAATACCGTTAAATGTTGATATATCAGACAAGCCAATGATTACCTTGACCGATTCAGATCCTGGCAAACATGATATAGAAATAACCATAAACGACGGAAGTGGTACAAATGGCATTTATAATAAAATAATTACCTACCAAACCTTAGAATACTTCTATTTTAATAAATGGTTTTACCTCGTCATAGTGCTCTTTTTTATGCTAATGGTCATAGGATACTTGTATACGCTGGTTATACAGAAAAACAAAAACCTTAATATAAGAAACGAAATTGCGAGAGATCTTCACGATGAAATTGGAGGTTCTTTAACTGCAATTTCGCTATATACAGAACTACTACGAGAAGACAAACCACCTACGAAAAAGCAAATCGAGTCTATACAACAAACCACACGTAAGCTTCTTATTAGTTTTAGGGATGCTTTATGGACTTTAAATCCATCCTCCGATACAGCACTTCAACTTTGGGATCATATCAAGGATATGGTTACAGAGATTGCCAACAATTTGAATATAGATGTTACCTACGAACAAATTGATGGATTAAACGATATCAAATTAACACTTAAAAATAAACAGCACTTACTTTTAGTACTTAAAGAAGGCATAAATAATGCCATTAAACATGGCGATAAAAAGCACATAAAACTAGAATGGATTGTAATAAATGGGAAACAAACAATAATTATAACAAATACAACACATAATATAGCAATAAACAATAAATTTACCATTAGTACAGGTATTGGACTTAACAGTATGCAAGAACGAATGAAAAAAATAGGAGGTAATATCACCTATAGTTCAACCCCTAAACAATTTCAAATCAAATACCATTTAAACTTTTTAAAATGATCAAACTTGGAATCATCGAAGACAATAAAAATGTAAAAGAAACATTAATCAGCTTCTTTGAAAAAGATGATGATATACAGCTTATAGATACAGCTGAATATGTAGATCAATTCATTGAAAACAACAAATCAAAAATCGATGTAATTCTTCTCGATTTACAATTACCATATAAAAATGGCATGGATGGCATTCAAGATTTATTGAAGCAGTACAAAAACGTATCCATCATCATCTATTCTGTTTCTGCCGATTACGATACGCTATTTAAGTGTTTATGCCATGGTGCACACAGTTATTTATTGAAAGGTGAACCATTAAATAAAATACGAGAAACGATTATAACGACCTTTAATGGGGGTTCTAATATGAGTGTTCAGATTGCTCGTAAAGTTATTGAATACTTTAAAACAATAAACAACATACCTATAAATGTTAGTGTTGAAGAGTCTAAATTAAATGATCGAGAAAACGATGTGGTTAGTGAAATAATCAAAGGAAATAGCTACAAAATGGTTGCTCAAAATTTAGGGATTTCAATTAATACCGTTCGTTCTCATATAAAATCAATTTATCGAAAACTGAATATCAATTCGAATATTGAATTAGCGAATATCTACCACAATAAAAAGTAACATTCAATAAAAATATCCCGGTTCATCCGGGATTTTTTATATGTAAAGAATAAAAAAAAGG
>JBIKQE010000010.1:0-21260 GCA_044349815.1 Chitinophagaceae bacterium
AGCCCGCAGTGTTCCGGCCATTGCCGATTTAGATGGCGACGGTACTTTCGAAATGGTGGTAGGTAATAGTGCCGGAGGCTTATTGTTTTACAAGCAATCGCTTACAGTGGCTAGCATCGAAAATGCACCCAATGTGCTTAACGATGTTTTGTTGTATCCTAATCCGGGTTCAAAAGAAGTGTGTTTACAATTCGGATTCACACTATCTCCCGAAACAATCAATATCGATTTGTTCGATGTGCAAGGCCGTAAATTGTTTCACACCAAAATACCCCAAGGGACATCTGCCACTACCTGTTTCAATATACCCAATATTCAAGCCGGTGTTTATTACCTAAGCATTGCCATGGGGAATAATAAAATTACTCGTAAGTGGGCCGTTTGCCATTAATGAATGCAGCCAACGTAAATGTCGGCTTTTACTAAACGGGCATGGGGACTAAAGGCTTTTATAGTCTGCAAGGCTTTTTCACCATCAGCTTGGTTCACAAAAATACCTCCCACAATACCTATCATGCTTTCGCTTGAACCAGGCACATAGGTATCCATATATTCCAAGCTTAAGGTTGTAGAGGGAAAGCGACGTGGAAAATACTCGCCAGCATACAATTCATCTGAATCGTCTTCGCGCAGCACAATTTTATTCTTCTTGGTATTGTAATAACGCCCTAAGGTGTCAACTTGCCATTGAGTTTGCTTCGCAATGGCATACATCGCTGTATTCAGCGTAGCATAGGTAGTTCCGGTATCTGCAATTACAACATACAAGGTTTCAATATCCGGATTGGCATCAACCGCTTCCATCGAATCGGCTTCTATATTATTTTCAATGGTATTTTCTGTGCTTAATAAACTATCCACGGGTACCGATTGCGAAATCATACCGCTAGAGTCGCTTAATTTTTGATCAGGATTCGTAGCCGGATTGTCGTTGCAGGCTAAAATGAACATGAGGCCAATTAATACAATACTATTTTTCATGGTTTGCTAGTTAGAGCACAAAGGTAGGGGGATTTTATTTTCATTTTCAGTCATTTTGGTCATTAAACCCCATTAATTCTAACAAAATATTCCTTTAAATTTTAATATGTATTGAATTACGCTTAATTTTGCCATGTTACAAAACCCGTCTAAAATAATGCAATTTAACCAAATAAGTCCTGTTCGTGACAGTTCGACGTTCTTCGGCCACGAACAGATTCGTTTGGATATTTTACGTGAACGGGCATTTAATTTGCGTTGGGCTTCCTTACCCCCCGATGTAATTCCCTTAACCGCTGCCGATCCCGATTTTCCTTGTGCTCCCGCTATAGCAGAGGCCATTGCTCGATATGCCAAAGATCGTTATTTCAGCTATGCACCGGCCGAAGGAGCTCTTTTTTTTCGCGAAGCTGTTGCCCAACATGCCCTCGAGAAACGCAACGTGAGCGTTTCGCCCAGTTGGGTAATGGCTGTAAACAGTGCCGCTCATGGTATTGATATTGTTTGCCGAACAATTTTAAGCCCTGGCGACGAAGCCATTATTTTCGACCCTGTCGATTTCTTATTCAAATACAACGTTGAAGCCTGCGGGGCCAAAGCCATTACTTGGCCGGTTTCTATCAATCCGGCCGATCCGCTCGATTATAGTATAATTGAACCCCTTATTACCCCTCGCACCAAATTGTTGTGTTTGTGCAACCCACTCAACCCAACAGGGAAGGTGTTTACGCAAACTGAATTGGAAATCTTGGGTGCATGGGCTAAAAAACACAATCTCGTGGTTTTGTCCGACGAAATTTGGAGCGATTTTGTATTCGACCAACAACCCTATGTGTCTATAGCCTCGCTCAACGAAGCCTACCTGCCCACCACCATCATTGTTTCCGGTTATAGTAAATCGTACGGCTTAGCTGGTTTACGCGCCGGAACTATAATAGCGCCCAACAAAACCCTTTTCGATCAATTGTACCAAGCCTCCGGCCACGCAGGTACGGTACACGGAGCCAATATCATTGCGCAAGTAGCTGCCACATCGGCCTTGAATGAGTGTCAAGATTGGTTGCAAGCCTTCGTGGCCCACATTGAAGCACAACGCAATTTGGCCGTTCAACAAATCAATGCCATGCCCGGCTTACAAACGTATTCACCCCAAGGTTGCTACGTTATTTTTCCGAATATTCAACAAACCCATCTCGATGCCGAAACCCTCCAACAACGTTTGCTCAACGAGGCGAAGGTGGCCGTGGTGCCGGGTATGGCGCGTTGGTTCGGACAAGGTGCAGAGGGGCATATCCGCTTATCCATTGCTACATCGCAACATTTACTCACCGAGGCATTAAACCGTATAGAATCGTTTTTGAAACACACGTTATGAAAGCCATCATTTTAGGAGGAGGAATTGCCGGGTTAACGTTAGCCGCTCGCCTTAAACAACAAGGTGGTTGGGATATTACTATTTACGAACGTAACGAACTAACCCGCGCTAAAGGACATGCTTTTCTAATTCACCCATCGGCCGCAGCCCTCATTAATGTTATGCCAGGCGTTGAATCGCCATTAAAAAATGGTATTACTATTCAGCAATACAACCTGCTCGACACCCAAGAAAAGATTATTTTTTCCGAAAAATTGGAAGATTGGTTATGCATGCGCCGAACCGATTTACTGCATTATCTGCTAACAATATTGAAAGATGTAAACATTGTTTACAACCAACAATTCAGCCATTTTATTGAAAACGAAACAGGTTATCAATCGGCTGTTTTTACCAACGGCGAACAAGCCGATGCCGATGTGTTTTTTGGTTGCGATGGGGTAAATTCCTCCGTTCGTCAACAACTTTTTGGCGACGTTCAATTTTCGCAGGTCCTTGTAAAAGAACTCGTTGGCGTGGTTCAATCCGAAAAGTTAGCGCAACAATATGCAGGCCAATTCACCAAATTTGTTCATCCCAACAAGGCCATTGCAGTTGGTTTTATTCCTTGCAACCATCACGAATTGGTTTGGTACATGCAATTCGACGCCACCCTGCAAAACGGTTCAATCAACACGCCCGAGCTTTTAGCTCAACATGCCTTTCATTTAGCCGCCGATTTTCCCGAATGTGTTTCCGAAATTTTGAAAAACAATTCATTCGATTCGAGTTACGTTTGGCATTCCACCGATTTCGATTTATTGCCGGCATTTCACAAAAAAAATGTAGTGCTGATGGGCGATGCTGCACACGTTGCCTTACCCTTCACCAGCGCCGGAGTGGCCAATGCCTTAACCGATTCAGGTATTGTGGCCGCCGTATTGCAACGCAACAACAACAATTTAGAGGCCGCATTTTCGCAGTATTACCACACCCGCGCCGAAGAACTTAGCAACCACATCAAACAAGGCCGAATGCTACAAACCGAATTCTTGTGTCACGATCAGAACAAGAAAATGGTGCCCCTCATACAAGTGCTAAAATCAACCGATACCATCTAATTTTTTTGGGGCTGTCGGCTGCCTATCCTTTATCAACTACTATCGGGCTGTTTCGGGCTCCGCGTTCGCTTCGGCCCACCTTCGGCTGGGCTAAACCCTGCACATCCCGCAGCCACCAAGCCAAAGAACTTTATTCAAGCAAAAAAAACAGTTGACTTAATGCATCGCATCATTCAACGATATTCCTTTAAATCATAATACCCTAAATCCTGTAATCCTACAATCCTTCAATTCTTTAATTCTTTAATCGTGTAATCCTGCCATTCTTTAATTCTTTCATCCTATAATCCTACCATTCTTTAATTCTTTAATTCTTTCATCCTGTAATCCTGTAATCCTACCATTCTTTAATTCTTTCATCCTGTAATCCTGCCATTCCTCTCGCGCACATCATTAATAAAATTGTATGTATATTAGTTGCCTCAAATTCATCATATGCAAAAAACCGAATCCTTACAAGAATTACAAGACTTCCAAGGCGCTTACCCCAAACAAATCTGGGGACTCTTCTTCAGCGAAATGTGGGAACGTTTTTGTTTCTATGGTATGCGCGGTATGCTTACCTATTTCATGGTGTACAACCTCTTTATGGATTCTAAACAAGCCAACCTTCAGTACGGTGCCACCCAAGCGTGGGTGTATTCCTTCACCTTCATTGGGGGCTTGTTTGCCGATAAAATTCTTGGCTTCCGCAAATCCCTTTTTTGGGGCGGCATGATGATGATTATTGGCAGTGTGCTCTTGGCCATCGATCCCAAAACCTTTTTCTTTCTAGGATTAGCATTCAATATCATAGGTACTGGTTTCTTTAAACCCAATATATCGTCGATGGTAGGCCAATTATACCACGAAAATGATGCGCGTCGCGATGCCGGTTTTCTTTTGTTTTATTCCGGTATCAATATCGGCGCCTTTTTAGGTGGCTACGTTATTACCATCGGAAAGGGCAGTGCCCTTGCTTGGATGTTCCCCGAAGCCATTCGTTGGAATGTGGCCTTCGGATTAGCCGCCATCGCTATGACCATCAGCTTAATTACATTTATTTTCACCAAACGCAACCTTGGCCCTATCGGTTTTCCTCCCTTCAACCTATCAGGCAATAATAAATGGAAAGAATACGCGGTGTATGTTGGGGCTTTGTTATGTATTCCTCTTATTCGCATCATGGTGAAAAATACTACCTATACCGATTGGTTTATGTACATCATTGGGCCTTTTGCCTTGCTCTACCTACTTTTCGAAATGTCCAAAAATACCCGCGCCGAAAATAAAAAGCTCGGGGCCGCCATGTTGTTCATCTTTTTCTCCATCATCTTTTGGGCCATCTTCGAACAAGCCGGCGGCTCCCTCAGTTTATTTGCCGCCGATAATATTGGTACTACCTTATTCGGTTTCTGGGAACAAGATCCGAATGCTATCAACAATTCGGTCAATGCCTTGTTTGTTATTCTATTCGCACCCATTGTGGGCATTTTATTCATCAAAATGGCCAAACGTAACATTGAACCCAATACAGTATTAAAATTCGGTTTAGGATTCTTGTTTTTAGGGTTGGCCTTTTATACGTTTTATGCTATCCGATTTACAGCAGATGGAAATGGGGTAGGGTCGCTTAATTTATTCACCTTTGCCTACTTCATTGTAACCCTGGGCGAATTATTCTTGTCGCCTATTGGGCTTTCCATCATCACTAAATTATCGCCAACCCGTTTGCAAGGATTTATGATGGGTATGTGGTTTTTAGCCAGTGCTTACGGTCAATATGTTGCCGGTTTATTTGGGGCCAGCATCACCCCCAACGAAGCCGCTAGTAAAGCAGAAAAAATGATTATATACACGCAAGGCTATAAAGACTTTGCGCTTTACGCCATTATTGCCGGTATTGCCTTAATGCTCCTCACGCCTCTCATGAAGAAGTTAATGCAAGATGTAAAATAAACCCTTTACCTTTGAGGTCTTGAAACGATTCCTAGCCATATTGTTTTTAAGCATGTATTTAACTACATCCACTGAACTGCACGAATTGTTCAAAATTCCCTTATTGTTTTATCATTTTCAAGAACATCAGGCCAAGAACAAAGAACTCACTATCTTTTCGTTTTTACACGAACATTATTCAGGCGAAATACCTACCGATACCGATTGGCAAAAAGATTCCAAATTGCCCTTCAAAACATGTCAAAACGATGTGAGTTATATCCAATGGATAGAAACGCCTGCCATGGCTTTCCAACCTGCCTATCTCTCGTTGTCTGAAAAACCCGATCGGTATGTTACGCATACCCCTCATTATGCGAGTGCGCAATTAAATGCAATATGGCATCCTCCACAAAGGCATATTTAATGTTCTGTTGAGTCTGTCATCCTTTTTTCATTTTAAAACCAGTTTTTATGAACCTAGTCCATTTGCATTTAATGCTCAATCATTTTCCTATTATTGGCACTTTGATAGCCCTGCTTATTTTGGCGTTTGGCCTCTATAAAAAAAATCAAACCCTCATTAATACAGGCGCTGTAATAATGGTTGGTATTACCCTTATTACATTGCCGGCATTTTATACCGGCGAACCAGCCGAAGAAGCCATTGAAAACTTACCGGGTATTTCGCATCGCCTTATTCACGAACACGAAGAAGCCGCTGAATTGGCTTTTATTCTGATGAATATCACCGGTATTATTGCCTTAGCGTATTTATTCCTACAACGTATGAAGTTGGCTATCGCTCAAAGATTGTCTATAGTATTGTTCATAGCTACTCTCGTAACCTGTGTTTTGATGGCGCGTGCAGGCAATGAAGGGGGTAAAATTCGTCATGCTGAATTACTATCTTCGTCAGCCGATACCAATACCACACCCCAATCTGAAGCGGAAGAACACGAAAATAATTAGTTGACTACCCCGATGCTGAATCGGATTTTTAAATCGTATGCTGAGTAAAATAATTGCCTTTTCTGTTCAACAGAAATTAATCGTGGCCTTGTTCACCATCGTGTTAATTGCAGCAGGTACCTATGCCTTCACCCAATTACCCATCGATGCTGTTCCCGATATCACCAATAACCAAGTGCAAGTAATTACGGTGGCACCTTCCTATGGTGCCACCGATATCGAACGCTTCGTTACCTTCCCTGTGGAACAAGCCAATAGCAATATTGCCGGACTCCATGAAATTAGAAGCTTCTCCCGTTTCGGTTTATCGTTGGTAACGCTCGTATTCCACGATGACGTGGATGTATACTGGGCCCGCCAACAAGTAGCCGAACGATTGCAAACGGTGTCGCAACAAATACCTAAATCGATTGGTACACCCGAATTGGGCCCCATTACTACCGGCCTCGGCGAAATTTATCAATACGCCGTTCGCCCCGCCAAAGGTTACGAAGATAAATACGATGTTACCGAATTACGTACTATCCAAGATTGGATTATTCGTCGTCAATTATTAGGCGTGCCCGGCGTAGCCGAAGTAAGTAGCTTCGGGGGTAAACTGAAACAATATACCATCGAAACCGATGGCGCTAAATTGCAATCGTTCGGACTCACTATTGGCGATGTGTTGGCGGCTGTTGAACGTAACAATCAAAATACCGGGGGTTCCTATATCGAAGAAGGTGGTACCGCTTTGTTTATTCGAAGCGAAGGACTCATTTCGTCGATCGATCAACTCGAATTAATTTCCGTAAAAACCAATGCCAATGGAACGCCTGTTTTAATTCGCGATATTGGTCATGTAGCCATCGGTCACGCCACACGCTATGGCGCTATGTGCTACAACGACGAAGGTGAAGTGGCGGGCGCTATCGTGATGATGCTCAAAGGAGCCAACAGCAACCAAGTGATTCATGATGTAAAAGAACGTATCAACGACATTAAAAAAACCTTACCCGAAGGCATCATCATTGAACCCTTCCTCGATCGCACGAAAATGGTTAACAACGCCATCCACACCGTTCGCAATAACCTCATGGAAGGTGCCTTGATTGTGATTTTTGTATTGGTGTTGTTTCTTGGAAACTGGCGTGCCGGTTTAATTGTGGCATCCGTTATTCCATTGGCCATGCTGTTTGCCATTATTCTCATGAATATATTTGGCGTAAGCGGAAACCTCATGAGCCTTGGAGCCCTCGATTTCGGTTTGATTGTAGATGGTGCCGTTATTATTGTGGAAGCTGTTTTACATGCCATGGTCGGTCGACAATTATTGCCCGGACAATCGTATTTCTCTCGATCCGATTTAGAGGAGACTGTTCAACAATCGGCCTCGAAAATGATGAGCAGTGCTGTGTTCGGACAAATTATTATTTTAATCGTGTACATTCCCTTGCTAACCTTACAAGGTATTGAGGGTAAAATGTTTAAACCCATGGCGCAAACCGTCAGTTTTGCTTTGATTGGCGCCTTTGTTTTATCGCTTACTTACGTCCCCATGATGACGGCCTTGTTCTTGAATCCAAAACAATTACACCAGCCCAACCGCGCCGAAGTAGTTATACAGGGTATTAGTCAACGTTACCAAAATATCCTTCAACGTGTTTTGCAGTTTCCTAAACTACTCATCGGTAGTATTCTCGCTTTGTTTGTAGTTGCTGTTTTAATATTTTCTCAACTGGGCGGCGAATTTATTCCGGCGCTCGAAGAAGGCGATTTTGCTGTTGATACCCGCGTACTCACCGGGAGTAATTTAAATACGTCTATTGAACGTACCCAACAAGCCGTGCACGTTTTACGGAAACGGTTCCCCGAAATTGAAAAAATTGTTACCAAAATTGGCAGTGGCGAAGTACCTACCGACCCCATGCCCATGGAGGCGGCCGATATGATGATTATCATGCACGATAAGTCGACCTGGAAACAAGCCAGCACTTTTCCCGAAATGGCCGAAAAAATGCAAACGGCCCTCAACGATGTACCCGGTATTACCACCGGCTTTCAATACCCCGTTCAAATGCGCTTCAACGAATTAATGACAGGCGCCCGACAAGATGTAGTATGCAAACTCTTTGGCGAAAATCTTGATACCTTAAGTGCTTATGCCAATCAAATGGCTAATTTAGCTCGTGGCATTGAAGGCGCTAAAGATTTATATGTTGAACCCGTCAATGGTATGCCACAAGTTGTTGTGAAATACAATTACGCGGCCTTAGCCCAATATCATTTATCGGTTGAAGAAGTAAATCAAACCCTACACACCGCCTTTGCCGGTAGCGAAGCAGGTATGCTCTTCGACGACGAAAAACGATTTCCTGTAGTCGTTCGTCTCGCCGAATCTGGCCGCCAACAAGCCTCCGATGTGGCTAACCTCTTAGTGGCTTGTCCAAATGGTACCCAAGTCCCATTATCTCTTTTAGCGAGTGTCGACGTGATTGATGGCCCCAACCAAATTCAACGCGAAGATGCCAAACGCCGCATCGTGGTGGGCTTCAATGTTCGTGGACGCGATGTAGAAAGTATTGTACAGGAACTTCAAACCAAAATGACCCAACAAATAAAATTACCGGTTGGGTATTATGTAAAATACGGAGGTTCCTTCGAAAATTTAAATCAAGCAAAAAAACGATTGAGCATTGCGGTCCCCATCGCCTTGTTTTTAATTTTCTTACTCTTGTATTTTGCTTTCCACTCGGTACGATTAGGCTTGCTTATTTATTCGGCTATTCCTTTATCGGCTATTGGTGGTGTTTTCTTCCTCGCCGCTCGAGGTATGAGTTTCAGTATCAGTGCCGGGGTAGGCTTCATTGCCTTGTTTGGGGTGGCCGTATTAAATGGTATTGTGCTCATCAGCGAATTCGATCGATTAAAAAAGAACGGCGTTGATAGCATCATGGATCGCATTATTCAAGGCGCCGGCGCTCGGTTCCGGCCGGTATTGATGACGGCCTTCGTAGCTGCACTAGGTTTTGTGCCGATGGCACTCAGTAATGGGGCTGGCGCCGAAGTTCAACGTCCATTAGCCACGGTGGTTATTGGCGGCTTATTAGTGGCTACTTTCTTAACACTCTTTGTATTGCCATGTTTGTATTACTTATCGGAAAAAAATATCAAACAAAAAATTACGCCTAGCCCGCTTGTGCTAATCGCATTCATTGTTTTATTACCTCAATGTATACAAGCACAAATAGCCATCTCATTACCCAATGCCTTACAACGTGCAACACAAAACAACGCACAATTAAAATCGGCCGAAGCCTATCAAGCCTACAAAGCCGCTTGGGCAAAAACAGGACGCGAAACTCCTCTCACGGAAGTTTTATCGGAATTCGGCCAATTCAATACGCCCGCTTTCGATGGAAAACTCGGTGTGGTTCAACACCTTAAATTTCCGGGCGTAGTTAAACAACAAACTAAATTCCTGCAAGAAGATGCCGAACAAAGTCGCTTGGAAACCGCGTGGACGGCTAAAAACATTGAACGAGAAGTAACTACCTTGTATTATACACTGCTGTACCTCAACGAAAAAAAACGCATCCTCCTCGAAAACGATTCTATGTATGCCGAATTTCAACGGCGTGCCGAAATCAGATACAAAGAAGGGGAGAGCCACTTGCTCGAAAAACTCAGTGCCGAACATGTTCGCGCCCAAATTCAAATTCAAAGCCATACCATCGATAACCAAATTAATCAAACACAATGGGCCTTCTCTTATTTTGTTGGTGCCGATACTCCGTTTACCGCTGAACCTATTCCACTTAAAATCAATCCACCCGAATCGTGGTTGTTATCGAGCGAAACCCATTTACAAATTCAACGCGTCGATCAACAAATTAAAAAACAACAAGCCCAACAAGCCCTCCTAAAAACCGCCCGCTTACCCGAATGGCAAGCCGGTTATTATGTGCAAAGTTTTCGCAACCCGGGTATGAACGGCATCGGTCCATTAGCCTCGTATGGAGCTGCCGGTATTGCCATGCCCCTTTTAGGCAGTTCCAACAAAAAACGCTTCGATGCCATGCAATTCGAAACCCAACAATTACAATGGCAAAAAGAAGACGCCATTCGGAAATTGACCTTAAAAGAAAAACAAATACGCCAATCGTTGCAAACCCAACAGAAAACACTTACCTATTACGAAACCACCGGTCTCGATAATGCACGCGGTATCTACTACCTCGGCGGACTCCAATTTAAAAACGGAAGCATCAACTACCTCGAATGGATAATGCTCATGAACCAAGCTATTAGCATGGAATCCGATTACCTCGATGCTCTACATCAATTCAACCTCCAAGCCATTCAATTACGTTATTTAAATTATGAATAACCCCAACAATACAAGTAAACAAATTTCGTTACGAGCACAACAATTCTTGGTGGCTGTAACGCTTGTATTGTTTATTCTTAAGCTTGTGGCGTGGCGCATTACCGGCTCGGTGGCCATACTGACCGATGCCTTAGAAAGTACCGTGAATGTAGTTGCGGGCTTTGTTGGATTATACAGTCTTAGTTTATCTGCCAAACCACGCGATCGGGAACATCCTTATGGCCATGGCAAAGTTGAATTTATTTCTTCGGCCATCGAAGGCATTTTAATAACCCTTGCCGGAGGCATCATTATATACGAAGCCATTAATAATTTCTTCCATCCTCATCAACTCAAAAAACTCGATTACGGATTAATTCTTGTTATCAGCTGTGCCATTATCAATTATCTCGTAGGTGTGTATTGCATGAATAAAGGAAAGAAATTGCAATCGCCCGTATTGCAAGCTAGCGGCGCCCACCTGAAATCGGATGCGTATTCTTCGTTTGGATTAATACTGGGTATCATACTTATTATAGTTACCAAACTGGCTTGGCTCGATAGTATTGCCGCCCTTTTCTTTGCCATCGTCATTATCGTAACCGGTATCAAAATTATCCGCAAAGCGGTATCGGGCATTATGGACGAATCCGACGATGCTATCATCGACGAAGTAGTACAATTGCTAAACACCCATCGCCACCCCAATTGGATTGATGTCCACAACATGCGCGTTATCGACTATGCCGGCTTCCTCCATATCGATGCCCACCTTACGGTACCGTATTATATCGATGTCCAACAAGCCCACGAAATTCAAGATAACTTCACCTCCTTTTTCAAAACCCATTTCGACCATCGAGTGGAATTCTTTATTCATACCGACCCGTGCATTCCTATTCAATGCGGTATTTGCCAAATGAATGACTGTCCCAAACGCCAACACGAATTTGTACAAGCCCTCCATTGGTCGCACGACTCTATATTATCGAACCAAAAACACGCTTTACCCCATGCGTAAATTATCATACCTCTTTTTTGCTGTCTACGGAATTGTTTCATTATCCGCTTGTCAATCGAAAGAAGAAAAAGCAGAACCTGCCGTTGAATCGGCACAAATCAACACGCCCAATACCATCACCCTCACCACGGCCCAGTTAAACAACATGGAGCTGAAATGGGAAAAACCCGGACAACAAGCCATTGCCGAAAAGCTTATGTTGAAAGGAAAAATTGATGTACCCCCACAAAACCTCGTATCGGTGAGTGCCCCCTTGGGCGGCTATTTAAAAGCCAGTCACTTGTTGCCCGGCATGCATGTAAAAAAAGGTGAACGCTTGGCAACCCTCGAAGACAAGCTCTTTGTAGACATGCAAGAAGAATACTTGTCGCAAAACATCAAATTGAGTTTGTTGGGTATGGACAGTGAGCGACAAAAAGCATTGTATGCACAAAAAGCCGCCAGCGAAAAAACCATGCAAGAAGCCGTTTCGGCCTATCAACAACAGGTGGTATTGGTTAACGCACTAAAAGAGAAACTGCGTTTAATCAATATCGACCCAAAACGGTTAAAACCGGAAACCATTTCGCGCAGCATCGATATTTACTCGCCCATCGACGGCTACGTATCCAATGTACAAACCAATGTAGGCAAGTATGTACAACCTAGCGATGTATTGTTTGAATTGGTAAATCCAAGCGATATTCATTTGAATTTAACCGTGTATGAAAAAGATATACCGCGCTTGCATATTGGTCAAAACGTAAGCACGTATAGCAACAACGACACGACCAAAAAATACCCAGCCCAAATTATTTTAATTGGTAAAGACGTGAGTGCCGAACGTTTTGTGGAAGTCCACTGCCATTTTGAGCGGTACGACAATCAACTGTTGCCCGGCATGTATATGAATGCGCACGTTGAACTCGACGGAACTAAAGGACTAGTAGTGCCCAACGAAGCCATCCAACGGTTCGAAGGGCGCGAGTACATTTTTGTGCGTCGCACCAACCAACAATTCGAAATGCTCGAAGTCAAGCGCATTGCCAACAACGGACAGTCATCCAGCCTTTCTTCGCCCCAACTAAACCCCAACCTCGAAATAGTAACCAAGGGCGCCTACACATTATTAATGAAACTCAAAAACACCGAAGCCGAGTAAGGATTAACATTCATTCTGTTTCTGCTACTCATTCTTTACCTACGTTTACCCCGTGGTTTGTGTCTTCACAAACCACACCACTTTTCTCCGCAATGTCACCTGCCATGCAATATAAATGAGAACATGAAATTAAAAGGCAGGGACGTTGCGGAACGAATTTTGAATCAACACCGCAACGTCCTCGCCAGTAACAACAATGTATGCGGAAATGTTATTGGCGAGTGACATTGCGGGGAACCAAAGTGAGAAGGATTGAATTTTTTAGAAACAGAGGGGTGGAAACAGAAACAGAATGAATGATAATTGATGATAGAAGTTCAGCTGTTTGGTGGCTGCGGGATGTGAAGGGTTTAGCCCAGCCGAAGGCGGGCCGAAGCGAAGCGGAGCCCGGAGCAGCGCGATAGAAGATGAAAAAAGATATGTTGATGACAGCCCCAAGTTAGAATGAGTAGGAGAAATAGAATGAATTGAAAGAAACAGGGTGTTAGAAGCAGAAACGGAAACAGAAGGAGAATGAATTAGGAAGAAACAGGTGGTTAGTAGCAGAAACGGAAACGGAAACAGAAGGAGAATGAATCTTTATAAAACATGACTTACTTTTGAGGAATGGACCCGCGAATACACCCCGTACGGTTACGGCAACTATTTTTAATCAGTATTATTATTTTATTGGGCGTTCTGCTGTTTCGGGAATTGCATTTTATGCTTAATGCCTTGTTGGGGGCTGTAACCCTGTACATTCTCATGCGCGAACCCATGCATTATTTGGTAAACAAACACAAATGGAATAAGGTGCTGGCTGCGATCGCCCTGATGATGGCGTCCGTGCATATTTTTATTGTTCCCGTGGTATGGCTTAGTACCCTCGCCTACGAAATGGTGTGGCCTATTGTGCAACAACCAACTCGCATTACGCAAAGCTTTACCGAAATTCAACAATACCTGATTCGCGAATACGATATGGATGTTCTCACGGCCGATAATATTGCGTCGCTCAACGGATACTTGGTGAATATGGCCCAAACAACGCTGCAAGGAACACTCTCGGCCCTAGGTACCGTTTTGCTGATGTATTTTATTTTGTATTTCTTACTCGTTCAAGGGCTGGATGCCGAAAATAATGTGAACGAATACCTGCCCCTAAAAATGCGCAATGCCAAACGCTTGTTACTCGAATTTCGGAACCAAGTGTACAGCAATGCCATTGGTATTCCTTTGGTAGCCATGCTTCAAGGCTTAGTGGCTTTAATTGGATATTGGATTTTCGGTGTGCAATCGTTTATTCTGTTTGGAATACTAACCGCCATTGTTTCGGTGATGCCGGTGGTAGGTTCAATGGTTGTTTGGTTGCCATTAATGATTTACGAATTGTCGCAAGGGCACCAAACCGCAGGCATTGGTATTGGTCTGTGGGGACTCATTTTAGTTGGCAGTGTAGACAATATCGCCCGCTTCCTGATTCAGAAAAAAATTGCCAATGTACACCCGCTTATTACCATCTTTGGAGTGTTGATTGGTGTGAATTTATTTGGTTTTATTGGCATTGTGTTTGGCCCCATTTTAATTTCCATGTTTATTTTATTGCTTCGTGTGTACATGGATGAATTTGGACGGCCCTTCGATCAGGTGGAAAATACCCCGGCAACATAATCTACTATACGAACCAAGGCAATTACAATTATCAGGGTGAGTACCATTTTTTGAAACAGGGCTTCGGGCATGCGTTTCAACACTTGTTTGCCTAACCATGTTCCTAATAAACTGATTAATATTAATACAGGAATCATCCAGAACATGCGTTCTTTCAAATAACCATTGTACCAATACACCATTAAACGTCCTGAATCCACCCCCATATCAATCCAGGCCGAGGTGGCTATGAACACTTGTTTGGGTAATTCGAAGGCCACCAATACAATGCCCCGTATAGCACCGCCTGTTCCTACTAAACCCGCTATGAAGCCGGAAATTAATCCGCCCCCAACTAAATTGACATCCGTTTGTTGGAGTGTTTTATGATGCCCGCTTAGCAAATAAATACTCAATACCAACATAAAGGCACTCAAGGCTAAATCGAGCTGGGCAACGGGCGCGTACTTGCTTAATGCGGCCCCTATTAAAACAGCGGCCACGGCACTCAAGCCCATACGCCAAACAATGTGTTTGTTAAATCCGTTACGAAACAGAAATAGTTTGGCCGTATTGCTAAATACATGAAATAAGGCGGTAATACCCAATACTTCTTGAAATGGAAAAAAGAAGGCTGCCAAGGGAACAAACAAGATTGATGAACCAAAACCACTGATGGTGCCGAGTATTTCGGAAAACAAGGCTAACAAAAAAAATAAATACTCCGATTGGGTAGGGGGTGGGGGCATCATACAAGGCAAAAATAGCCTATAAGCAAGCTACGTCAATCGCTTGCTTCGTATTACCTTTGCACCCTTATGATTACTATTACCTTACCCGATGGCAATACCCGCTCCGTAGAAGCAGGCTCATCGGCCATGGACATTGCAAAATCGATTAGCGAAGGCTTGGCACGAAAAGTGTTGGCCGCCGAAATTAATGGCGAAGTATGGGACCTTACACGTCCGATTCACGCCGATTCGACCTTGAAATTATTAACCTGGGACGATACCGGTGCGAAAAGCACCTTTTGGCATAGCTCAGCCCACTTGATGGCGGAAGCCGTGGAAGCCTTGTTTCCAGGGGTGAAATTTTGGGTGGGTCCACCCGTGGATAACGGATTTTATTACGATATCGATTTTGGTGAACACACCGTAGGCGAAGATCAATTGGCCGCTATTGAAGCCAAGATGGCGGAGTTGGCCAAACAAAATAATGCCTTTATTCGCGAAGAAATTTCGAAGAAAGATGCTGTGAGTTATTTCTTCGAAAAGAACGACGAATACAAACTCGATTTGTTGCACAACCTCGAAGACGGAAAAATTACCTTGTACAAACAAGGCAACTTTACCGATTTGTGTCGCGGACCGCATATTCCGCACACAGGCCATATTAAAGCCATCAAGTTGACCAATGTGGCCGGTGCCTATTGGAAAGGCAACGAAAACAATAAAATGCTCACCCGCTTGTATGGTGTAACCTTCCCGAGTACCAAACAATTGGAGGAACACCTTACCATGTTGGAAGAAGCGCGCAAACGCGACCACCGCAAGTTGGGGAAAGACATGTCGATTTTCTGTTTCGACGATGATGTAGGTCAAGGCTTGCCGTTGTGGATGCCAAATGGTACCATCATTATTGAAGAATTAGAAAAGCTGGCGAAAGAAACCGAAGAAGCGCAAGGTTATAAACGCGTGGTTACCCCGCACATTGCCAAGGAGAGTATGTACCTCACCAGCGGACACTTGCCTTATTATCAAGATAGTATGTTTCCGCCCATGGAACTCGATGGCGTGAAGTATTACTTGAAAGCCATGAACTGTCCGCACCACCATAAGATTTTCGATGCGGAACCCCGTTCATACAAAGACATGCCGTTGCGCTTGGCTGAATATGGCACGTGTTACCGGTACGAGCAAAGTGGCGAGTTGTTCGGACTCATGCGTGTGCGTTGCTTGCACATGAACGACGCCCACATTTATTGCACCCGCGAACAATTTGGCAACGAGTTCAGAGCGGTGAACGATATGTACCTCAAGTACTTCAATATTTTTGGCGTAGATAAATACGTGATGCGCTTGTCGTTGCACGATCCGGCTAAGTTGGGACAGAAGTACATCGATGAACCGGAATTGTGGCAAGAAACCGAAACCATGGTACGCAATGTGTTGATTGAAAGTAATATTCCGTTTGTGGAAGTGCAAGATGAAGCCGCGTTTTACGGTCCAAAAATTGACGTTCAAATATGGAGCGCCATTGGTCGCGAATTTACCTTAGCCACCAACCAGGTAGATTTTGCGCAAGGCAAACGCTTCAAGTTGAGTTTTGCCGGTACCGACAATAAACCCGAAGTGCCATTAATTATTCATCGCGCGCCATTGGGTACGCACGAGCGTTTCATTGGCTTCTTGTTGGAGCACTATGCCGGTAATTTCCCCTTGTGGTTAGCGCCTTTGCAAGTGAAAATTTTGCCTATCAGCGATAAGTTTTTAGACTATGCACGTTGGGTATTGGCGGAATGTAAAAAGGCCGGTATTCGCGTTGAACTCGACGACCGGAACGAAAAAATTGGTAAGAAAATTCGCGATGCCGAATTATCGAAAGTGCCAAACATGTTGATTATTGGCGAAAAAGAAATGAACGAACAATCGGTGTCGTTGCGTTTACACAGTCAGGGCGACCAAGGCATGAAAGTAGTGAGCGACCTCATTGCCGACATGAAAACCGCCATTTACGAGCGCCGATAAATAAATACGTAATTGATGAAGAGGGAGTGCATGCTCCCTCTTTTTTTATGCTTTTTTTGAAGCGCATCAATTTCACTTTCCGCCTGAGGCGGATCATCACCCGTCCCTCTGCCTGAGGCAGATTCCGCGTCGGCCGCAGCCTACTAGCTACAGCCGAGGCTATTCGTCATCGCCGCGAACAGTCTTCAGAGGAGACTTTTTCGGGGAACATATCAAAAAACATTGTTGTTAATCGAATCAAGAAAGGCCTGAGAAAAATAGCGTTAAGAAAATGATGATTTTTAGCGACAGAAATAAAAATTTTATTTCATCCGATAAGAAATGTTTTTCCGCTCAATCTATCTACTGATGATGAACATGCGATGATGGCGCTTAGCTTTTTTTATTTCCGATAAAAATCGTCATTTTTAGCTATTTTGCGAGAGCCTTGATTGTTGCTGCTCCACTTTTTTTATCAAGAAAAAAAGTGGAAGGAAATTCATCAACGATGTGCCGCTCCTACGGAGCTTTTGGATTGTGCATAAACGATGTGTTGCTAACGATGTGTCTCTCCTACGGAGCTATCGAACAACAAACAACAACCACCCAATCCTAACGATGTGCCGCTCCTACGGAGCTTTTGGGTTGTGCATAAACGATGTGTTGCTAACGATGTGTCGCCCCGCTGGGGCTTTGTTGATTACTTTCCTCGGTGAGTATCCTTGAGGAGACTTTTTCGGGGAACATATCAAAAAACATTGTTGTTAATCGAATCAAGAAAGGCCTGAGAAAAATAGCGTTAAGAAAATGATGATTTTTAGCGACAGAAATAAAAAGTATATTTCATCCGATAAGAAATGTTTATCCGCTCAATCTATCTAATGATGATGAACATACGATGATGGCGCATAGCTTTTTTTATTTCCGATAAAAATCGTCATTTTTAGCTATTTTTCGAGAGCCTTGATTTTTTTGCTCCACTTTTTTTATCAAGAAAAAAAGTGGAAGGAAATGCATCAACGATGTGCCGCTCCTACGGAGCTTTTGGGATTGTATATAAACGATGTGTTTCTAACGATGTGTCGCTCCTACGGAGCTATCTCAGGAATGCTAAATCGATGTGCATTGCTAACGATGTGTCGCTCCTACGGAGCTATCCCATGAACACAAACACTCAATCGTATCTAACGATGTGCCGCTCCTACGGAGCTATCTCAGGAATGCTAAATCGATGTGCATTGCTAACGATGTGCCGCTCCTACGGAGCTAACCCATGAACACAAACACTCAATCGTATCTAACGATGTGTCGCTCCTACGGAGCTAACCCAGGAATGCTAAATCGATGTGCGTTGCTAACGATGTGTCGCTCCTACGGAGCTATCGCATAGACGCAAACACTCAATCGTATCTAACGATGTGCCGCTCCTACGGAGCTAACTCAGGAATGCTAAATCGATGTGCATTGCTAACGATGTGCCGCTCTTACGGAGCTATCCCATGAACACAATCACTGAATTATTGCTAACGATGTGTAGCCCCGCTGGGGCTTTGTTGATTACTTTCCTCGGTGAGTATCCTTCAGGAGATTTTCGCGGAGAATGTTTAATTTTTATCCTTTTCTAAAGGTCGCTAGTAACATCACCAATTCGCGCACTTCTTTTTCGCGGTCGCTGTTCACGCGGGCGCGAATGTCCTTGTCGACCGGCGTATAGGCTTCAAAATAACCGGTCTCTGTGCGGTGCATCATCCATTGCGTTTCATCGCCATTGAAAGACGCTTTCAAAAAAGGTTTGTCGCCGGCGGCCGGTTTGGGAATGATGCCCATCCCTTTCTTGATTTCAACAAAACCAAATACATGGTTGCTACTGTCTTTACTGCTGATAGTATATCCCAATTGGCCTTCCTTGCCTTTAGCTTCCGTAATTGTATAAATGCCCGGCAAATTCACCACATAGCCACTTTGGCCTAATACCATTTCCTCTGGACCTTCCGATTGCATATTGATATTGCTGTTGGAGGCCACACTTACCACATCAGGGGCTTCGTTGTTGCAGGCGGTTAAAAATAGACCCGTCAAACTCAGAAAGAAAAAAAAGTGACCAATGGTTTTCATGCGATAGGATTTCGGGAGTAAAAATAACGGATTTTTGTCAACATAAAAGCCCACCTTGCGGTGGGCTTGATTAAGCACATAAATAACCTACTGATGGCAAATATAGATTTAATTCTTAAATAGGCAATAGGAAATTCTCGGAAGAGGGTAGTGGCTATTTTTAGGGAATCGTGTATATTCGCAGACCGCTAAATTGCTGAATAGATGCTTTCCATGCCCGAAAAAACGATCGATGAAACACGTCAAGGTACGGCCCTCGACTCGGCCATGCATGTGCATGCGGCCAAAAAATTCTACATTGAAAGTTATGGTTGTGCCATGAATTTCAACGACAGTGAAATTGTGGCGTCTATTTTACACGAAGTGGGTTATGGTTCTACTACACAGCCCGATGAAGCACATTTGATATTAGTCAACACGTGTTCCATTCGCGAAAAAGCAGAACAAACCATACGCAACCGACTGGTTCATTTTAAAGGCTTGAAAGAACGAAACCGCCATTTGTTGGTGGGTGTATTAGGCTGTATGGCCGAACGCTTGAAAGAAAAATTACTGGAACAAGAAAAGTTGGTTGATATTGTTATTGGCCCCGATGCCTATCGCACCTTGCCCGGTTTGATTGCGGAGGCTTCGGGTGGACAAAAAGCCGTGAATGTTTTATTGAGTAGGGAAGAAACCTATGCCGATATTAACCCGGTGCGATTGGATAGTTTAGGCGTGAGCAGTTTTGTGAGCATTATGCGCGGTTGCAATAACATGTGCAGTTTTTGTGTAGTGCCTTTTACCCGTGGCCGCGAACGGAGCAGAGATGCTGCCTCTATTTTAAATGAAGTAAAGAACTTGATAGCCCAAGGCTATAAAGAAGTAACCCTGTTAGGTCAAAACGTAGATTCGTACCGTTGGGAAGACAAGAACGATGTGGTAAGCTTTGCTCAGCTGTTGGAACAAGTGGCCTTGTTGAGTCCGGAATTGCGGGTTCGCTTTAGCACCTCGCATCCGAAAGACATTACCGATGATGTATTGTACACCATGGCCAAGTACGATAATATTTGTAAATATATTCACTTGCCATTGCAAAGTGGGAGTACACGGATTTTGCAACGCATGAATCGTACCTATACCAAGGAGTGGTATTTACATAAAGTAGATCGTATTCGCGAAATACTTCCAGGTTGTGCGTTAAGTACCGATATTATTACAGGCTTTTGTACCGAAACGGAAGAAGATCATCAAGAAACTTTGTTGGTAATGGATTATTGTCACTACGATTTAGCTTACATGTATGCTTATAGTGAGCGCCCCGGCACCTTAGCGGCGCGGAGGTACGAAGACGATGTAACGAACGAAACAAAATCTCGTCGTTTGAATGAGATTATTGAGCGTCACCGAGAACAGAGTTTAACGATGATGGCACTCGAAATGGGCAAGCAACACCGGGTATTGGTGGAAGGACCATCGAAGAAGAATGCCGACGAATATTGTGGAAGAACCGATACCAACAAGATGGTGATTTTCCCTCGTTTGCATGCCGATACAGGGATGTATGTGGATGTAACCATTACAGGCTATACATCGGGCACATTACGTGGCGAAATAATAGTATAGCGCCGGGGTTTGGTTGGGAGGCGACCTCCCGTAACACGATTACAAGATTATACGATTGCAGGAGTGCAGGATTACAAGATTGCAGGATTATAAGATTACAGGATTGCAAGATTATAAGATTACAGGATTGCAGGAATATAAGATTACAGGATTGTAAGATTACAGGATTACAGGATTACAAGATTGCAGGATTATAAGATTATAAGATTACAGGATTGCAGGATTATAAGATTGTAAGCTCCCCCAAAAATAGTACGTTTTGAAAGTAGACTAAAATCCTTAATTTTAAAACGTAAAACATATGAAAAAGAATCAGTTTAGTCCGACTCA